>UROL01000152.1 GCA_900549495.1 uncultured Eubacteriales bacterium
GCCCATACTGCAAATACACCCTGCCATCCCGGGTGACGGAGACGGCCTCCGGCTTGCCGGGGGCCGGCAGGGGCAGGGCTGCCATCCGGTTGCCGGTGCTCAGGTCATACAGGGCCAGGGTCTCCTGGGGCTGGTATACCAGCACCTCATTCCGGCCGGGGACAAAGTCCAAAAATTCCCACCCCAGGGGCAGGGCCAGCTCCCGCTGCCCCAGATACAGGCAGTGGGTGTAGCCCAGGCGCAGGCATAGCCGCTCCTGGCTTCCGAATTCCGCCGCCCCCAGGATTTCCGGGGCGGTCTGGGCCAGGGTTCCGTCCTTCAGCCGGATACATAGCTGCTCCCGGCTGTCGGGCTGGGTGCACACGGCCAGACCCTGCTGGGCCAGAAGCCGGGAAAGCCCCAGACCCTGCTGCTGGCGCAGGGTGCGGTGGAGCAGGGTTTCGGTATCCAGCTCCATCAGCGCCTGGGGGGTGCAGTAGTAAATTTTTCCTTCCAGGGCCAGGGGCACTCCGGTGCACTGGGGAAGGGAAAAGCAGGTACAGCCGGACAAATCCTGGCTCAGGGCCCAGTATTCCTGCCGCCCTGGGCTGTAGCAGCCAATTTCGGCCCCGGGGCACAGAAGGGCATCCTCCGGCACCTGGAAGAGGCCGGTAAGCAGCAGCTGCCTCCCGGCATAGCGGGAGAGGGTGGCGCACCCTTCCTCCTGGGTCAGCATCAGCAAATCCCCCTCAAATGCGAAAAAACGACAATTTACGCAGTCCAAGGGAAAGCAGCGCAAATTGTCGTTTTCGGTTTGCTTGGTGGGGGAGAGGCGGCGGGGGAGCCCCGCCTCCGCCTGGGGGCCGCAGCCCCATAGCAGGGCGCACAGCAGCGCCCACAAAAGTCCGGCCACCAGTCTCTTTTTCATTTTCTATTGCCTCCTGGCCAGGGTGTAGTCATCACCCTGTCGATAGTAGGGGCAGTGTTGGCTCTGGGAGGTGGAGATGCGGTAGACCTCGTCCTCGTCCAAATCCATCATACAGAACCAGCAATCATACTCCTCATCATAATCATAATACCAGCAGGTGTCGCATTCTGTTGAATCCACGGTTATTCCTCCAGGAGCTTGAAGAAAAATTCTCCATTTTCGTAAATCAGGTAGCTGTTGCTGCCGTCCTTGGGGATGGACACGCTGCCAGGGTTCAGGCAGCGGATGCCGCCCACGGTTTCATCCAGCTTTACATGGGTGTGGCCAAAGAGGAAGATGCTTCCCTCTGGCAGGGGAGGCAGATTCTGGGGATTCTGATGGTGGCCGTGGGACAGGTGGAAGAGCTGACCATCCACCAGGATTTCGGCGTAATCAGCCAGGCAGGGGAAGGGCAGCACCATCTGATCCACCTCTGCCTCGCAGTTGCCCCGGACGGCTACAATTTCCTCCCGGATGCCGCTGAGCATGGGAATCACCTGCTTGGGGGCATAGTCCCGGGGTAAATCGTTCCGGGGGCCGTGATACAGCAGGTCCCCCAGCAGGATGACCCGGTCTGGGTTTTCTTTCTGAATTTCCTCCATCAGCTTTTGGCACCAATAGGCGCTGCCGTGGATGTCGGATGCGATAACTAGCTTCATAGCATTCTCTCCTTATGCCAGGGTGTCCAGGTATGTTTTTACGTCAAAGGGCCGCAGGGCCTCGTCCTTGCGTAGATACAGCGGGTGGTGGGGGTGGCCCTTTTTGCTGATGGCCCCGGCGCAGAGCCACTGGGCGCCGTATTCGTTTCCAATCTCCAGCATATCCCGCAGGCATTGGGGCAGGTATTTCCGTTTTTCGATGATACTGCCCCAGGCGGCCCAGACGGCGGGCCGGGGGGAAATGGACAGCACATACCGGAAGGCATCCATATTTTCCCGGTGGAGCCGGGGGTTCATGGCCTTCTCCATGGCGTTGGGGTCGGTTGCCCGCTGGGCATAGACGTTGAACATGAGAAAGCTGTCGTAGCCGTTGCCCAGGGCGATGCGCTCCACGGATTTCAGGGTGTTGTCCAGTGCCCCGGGCCGGGCAGTGGAGGGGTTGATGCCGATGCAGATCAGGGGATTTTCCCCCCGGGTGCCCAGAATGTAACGGTAGTCACAATAAAAATTGGGGGCATACAGCCACCGGTCAATGTCATATTCGTCGCTGGGGGTGTTGGCGGCGGCCAGAGCCTGACGGAAGGTGACAAGCTCCAGCAGCGCAGTGTCGCCGGAAGGAACGTGCTGCATGTTATGGCTCCTCTCCGTCTTCCTGCTGGGGGAACCACCAGCTCTTGCTGGGGTCGTAGAAGCTGCATTCGTCGATTTTATGGCCGGTCTGCATACACCATCCGGCGAAGGCGGTATCCATAAAGGGGTAGACCCCCTCCATGGTGGATTGCAGGGTGAGGGTGGAGCCGTCCTTCAGGGCCAGCTCTATGACGGTGCTGCCGCCGGTGACCACATAGAGCTTCTGGCTGAGGATTTCACAGAACCGGTGCTCCCGGGCCTTCCGGCCAAAGCGGCACAGCAGAAAGCTCTCCCCATCGTAAAAAATACCGAAGCTGAGATAGTGAACCGCCAGGGCGGCCCCCATCAGCAGCACAATCCCGCCGCAGTAAAGCAGCAGCTTCTCGCCCCGAATTCCGGAAACAATACCCAGAATCCCCAGGACGCTGAGCACCACCCCAAAGACACCGTAGCGCTTATTGGCCCGCACAGCCAGGCCGGAGCGGTGCTGCGCTTTGCTGCGGAAGAGCTTGGCAAACAGCTTGTCCACCAGCCAGCACACCAAGAACACCAGGGCGGCCACAATCAGAATTCCCAATGCCTGCATAGTTTTCTCCTTTATGCCCAAATTACAATATCCACAGGGATATCAAATTCCTCTGTGTCCAAATGCTCCACAACCTGAAAATCATAGCACAGGGCCACGGTGGGATGGCCGGGCTCTCTGGCCAGAAATTTGTCATAGAACCCGCCGCCGTAGCCGATGCGGTGGCCCTGCCGGTCAAAGGCCAGGCCGGGCATCAGCACCAGGGCCGTCCCATCCTGGGCCACCGGGCCGTCGGCAATGGGCTCGGGGATACCGGCATAGCCCTTGGATACCTGGGACAGATCGTCCAGATAGATGAATTTCATCTCGTCGCCGTATACCTTGGGTACGGCTACCCGCTTGCCCTCTTCCAGCGCCTGCCGGAGCATGGGCACGGTGCGTACCTCCTGATTGTAGGGAAGATACCCATAGATGGTTTTGGCTGCCTGATAGGCTGGGCACCCGGCGAACTTCTCTGCCAGTATTTCACTGCGGCGGAGAATCTCCTCTTGGCTCATGGCCCGCTTCTGCTCCCGGATGGAGCGGCGCAATTCCTGCTTATTCATGGGCTTCCCCGGCCTCCTCTCTGGGGTGCTGGAACATACGGAACCAGAGGAAGATGGCAATCTGCCCCGGGATGCCCAGCAGCAGAATCTTCCAGGCGTTGAAGTGCAGCAGGGCATAGAAGGTGGCATAGAGCCCAGCCAGACTGCCCCACACAATGGCGGAAATCAGCACCTTGTTCCAGCGGTAGTCGTGCCAGGCAGAGCGCAGGCTCAGCAGCACAATGGCGTTGGCGGGGATGGCGTACAGGAAGGCCAGGCCGCTGTGAGGAATGTCCAGGGTGGACAGAACCACAAAGGTCAGCAGGGCCACAAACCACACCAGGGTAGAGGACAGGGCCAGGATGATATTCTTGTTGGCTTTCCGCCCCAGTGCCTTCTCGGATACCTGGGTCATGGCCCGCTCCAGGGTGCCGGGATTTTCCGGCAGGGCATTGACATCTGCCAGCAGGGCATCCACGGTGGCCTGGAACTGCTGGGCAATCTGCATCAGCGTCAGCACGTCGGGAATGGAATCCCCCCGCTCCCATTTGGAAACCGCCTTGTCGGAATAATTCAGTTTTTCCCCCAATCCGGCCTGGGTCAGCCCGGAACGCTTGCGGTAATAGGCGATATTTTCGCCGATGCGTTTCTTTATCTTTTCGTCATCCATGGCGATCCTCCCAACTATAATCCCCTTCAGTTTACCACATCATTTTTGAAAATGCAAGGGAGGAGCCAATGCCAAACACGACAATGGCAGCCCCCTTTTTCTTCCGTTCATCAGAAAAAGGGGGCTGTGAAGGGTTTTTAATGGCTGCTTGCGGATTATTCGCTGACGGTGTAAATATTGCCGCCTGCCTTGGCAGCGCCTGCAATGGTGCCGCAGCGGATACCGTCCCCGGCAGAGGCGTTGCCGCCAATATTCCCGGCGCACTGGATGCTGTCCCCGGCGTGGGCATAGGTGCCGATGCCGTTGCAGGTTACGCTGTCCCCGGCGCAGACGCTTCCGTTCACATCGCCGCAGGTTACGCCGTCTCCGGCCTTCACGTCGCCGCTTACATCGCCGCAGGTGACACCGTCTCCGGCAATGACGTTGCCCCCGATGGCTGCCTCAGGGCAGTACACCGAGAAGGCCGACTTCACGTCTGCCACCGTGCCCTGAAAATGCAGCTGCACCGGCTTCAGGTCGGCATGGCGGCGGGAAATCTCCTGGTTGTCCAGCAGTGTGCGCCCCAGATAGCAAACGGCCCGCAGGGTGTTATCATCCTCCCAGGGCAGGTTGGCAGGGCTTACCCCCGGGGTTTCCGGCTGGGCTCTGCCAAACAGCGCATCCAGGGTGATGCCGAACAGGTCTGCCAGCTGGGGCAGCTGCATAATATCCGGGCAGCACTGGTCGCTTTCCCACTTGGACACTGCCTGATTGGTAATGCCCAGCCTCTGTGCCAACGCCTCCTGGGTCATGCCCCGCTCCCGGCGAAGCTGTGCAATCCGCTGACCGAAATAAATTTGCTCCATTTTTTCATTCCGCCTTTTTATTTTTTTGAGGGCCCTTGCCATCAGAATAATCCCCGCAGCTGCAAAATGCAAGGGTTTCGTGGTTGGATTGCTTTCCAACCGCC
>UROL01000153.1 GCA_900549495.1 uncultured Eubacteriales bacterium
CCCTCCCACCGGCTGGATACGGCTCGCAGGGCTCCGTCCGGCCCCTGGCAGAGAAGCTGCACCGTGCCGGGAATTTCCAGGGCAATGCCTCCCTCCTCCCGATACTGCCGGGGAAAATCGGGGAGGAAGAGAATGTCGTCGGCCTGAACGCCGTCCATTTGCAGATTGGCCTCGCTGCTGACGGTTTCCGTCCGCTTTTCCAGGATGGCCGGGGCCTCCAGGGTTTTCGTCTCCATATTCAGCTCCCGGCCCGGGGCGTAGGCATCGGCCACCGTCTCCACCAGCGTGGTCTGGTCTACTAGGTATTGAGCGGCAATGGTACACCGCACCCACAGGGCCCCCTCGGTCTGCTCCACCTCCAGATTGGTGACGGCGCAGATTACGTCTGCCTGGGCATCGGGGTCGTAGCTCTCGTGCAGCTCTGCAAACTGGGAGAAGGGAAGCTGGAAATCCTGGGATATCACAGCCCCGGCTCCATTTCTTCCCAGAATGTGGAGATTTCCGTTTCCACGGAAGGCAATTTTGCCCCCCAGCACCTTCTGCTCCAGGATGTCCGGCCGCAGGGTATAATAGAGGATGCCATCCATCGGCTCACCCAGGCGCAGCTCCTCTTCCATGGAGAACTGCTTTTCCCCCACCTCCCGGGGCAGGCGGATGGGATAGCGGCGGGTCAGCAGCTCCACCTGCTCCGGGACGGTGCCGCTCTCCCAGCGCTCCAATTTTGTGGGAATCCAGCCCTGGGCAAGAACGCCGATTCCGGCCCGGAGCATCAGCTTCCGGGGGGAGACGGAGCGGGCATCGGCAAAGCGGGTCAGGGGTGCCACCCGAATGCTTCCCTCCGGCAGCTCCGGGGGCAGCTGCCAGCGCATCTGGAAGGGGAGCCAGCCATCCACAATCCGGCATTCGCTGCCGTCCTCCGGGGCATACAGCACCCACATCAGCATCCCGCCGCTGACTGTCAGGCTGTCCGACCGCCATTCCTTCCCCCGCAATATGGTCTGGCCCCAGGCGCACAGCACCTTGCCCACATCCGGCATACCGTCGGGAAGCCGCAGCTCCTGGGTCTGCTCCGCATTCTGCACCTCATTCACCGCCGCCGTCAGGCAGGGAAATTCCTTTTTTTGAAATCCGATTTCCATTTGCAACACTCCTTCCAGTGCGTCTGGTGAAGGGTATGCAGGGAAAGAGAAAAATATACCGGCTAAAACCGCCGCCTGGTCAGGGGGATACTGAAACAGAAGACCGCCACGCAGCCGCAGAGGAACCAGGATTCCACCCACCGGCCAAACAGAATCCCCAGCCCGAAGCAAAA
Organism: uncultured Eubacteriales bacterium; assembly: GCA_900549495.1. Classification (GTDB taxonomy): domain Bacteria; phylum Bacillota; class Clostridia; order Oscillospirales; family Oscillospiraceae; genus Faecousia. The sequence goes on from UROL01000153.1 coordinate 1,313, forward strand.
CAGGCAGCACCGGTGCAGCTCTCCCTTGCGGCACATAGAAATCCCCCCATGGAAAAAGCTGCCGAGATTTTTCTCAGCAGCTTTTGCGTTATGGGATATTCTATGCAGCAGAACGGGATTTTGCATCAGCCCCCCAGATAGGCCTTACGCACTGCGTCGGACTTGGCCAGCTCTGCGCCGGTGCCGGAGAGGGTGATGCTGCCGGTTTCCAGCACATAGGCCCGGTCGGCCACCTGCAGTGCCTTGCGGGCGTTCTGCTCCACCAGCAAAATGGTGGTGCCCTGCTGGTGCAGATGCTGGATAATCTCGAAAATCTGGTCCACCAGGATGGGGGCCAGACCCATGGAGGGCTCGTCCAGCATCATCAGCTTGGGGTGGCTCATCAGCGCCCGGGACATGGCCAGCATCTGCTGCTCGCCGCCGGACAGGGTGCCTGCCACCTGCTTGCGCCGCTCCTGCAGCCGGGGGAACAGCTGGTACACCATTTCCAAATCCGCAGGGTCTACCGTCTTATTGACAAATGCCCCCATTTCCAGATTCTCCTGCACCGTCATTTGCAGGAAGATGCGTCGCCCCTCGGGAACGTGTGCCAGCCCCTTGGGCAGCAGCTTATAGGAATCGATGTGGGTGATGTTCTCGTCGCAGAAGGTGATGCTGCCCTGCCGGGGGTGCATCAGGCCGGAGACGGTTTTCAGGATGGTGCTTTTGCCCGCTCCGTTGGCGCCAATCAGGGCCACAATCTCCCCCTCGTTTACCTGGAAGGACACGCCCTTGATGGCGTGAATGGCACCGTAGTACACATGGATGTCTTCAATTTTCAGCATACTCATTTACGCATCCTCCTTGCCCAGATAGGCTTCAATCACCTGGGGATTCTGGCGAATCTCCTCGGGGGTGCCCTTGGCAATCAGCCTGCCGTAGTTCAGCACGGCGATGGTCTCGCAGACGTTCATCACCAGGTTCATGTCGTGCTCAATGAGGAAAATGGCAATGTGGAAGGTGTCCCGGATGCGGCGAATCTGGTACATCAGCTCGGTGGTCTCGCTGGGGTTCATACCGGCGGCGGGCTCGTCCAGCAGAATGATGCTGGGGTTGGTGGCCAAGGCCCGGACAATTTCCAGCCGGCGCTGGACACCGTAGGGGAGGGAACCGGCCTTCTGGTCGGCCAGCTCTGCCAGACCCATAAAGTCCAGCAGCTCCATGGCCCGCTGGTTGGCCTTCCGCTCGGCGGCGTAATAGCTGGGCAGGTGCAGGGTGCTGGAGAGGAAAGCGCACTTGATTTGGTTGTGCATACCCACCTTCACATTGTCCAGCACCGTCATATCGGTGAACAGCCGGATATTCTGGAAGGTTCGGGCAATGCCCAGCTTCGTCACCTTACTGGCGGACATGCCCTTGGTGTCGATGCCGTTGACCAGCACCGAGCCCCGGGTGGGCTGATACACGCCGGTGAGCAGGTTGAACACCGTGGTCTTGCCTGCGCCGTTGGGGCCAATCAGGCCGCAGATTTCCGTGGGGCCCAGGGAGACGTTGAAGCTGTCCACGGCGGTCAGACCGCCGAAATCGATGCCCAGATTCCGCACGTCCAGCACCAGGGGCTTACCGGCATCGGTTTCCCGGTAGGTATTAAAGGTGGGCACCTGAACGGTTTTCTTGGGATAATGGTTGTTCATTTCACCGCAGCCTCCTTCTTATGGGAAAACATCCGCTTACACCGATCTGCCAGCACGGAGGTATACTCCTTGACCTTGGGTGACCAGGTAAACAGCATTACCAGAATCAGAACAATGGCATAGATAATCATTCGATAGTCCCGCAGACCCCGCATGGCTTCCGGCAGGATGTACAGCACCGTGGCAGAAATCACGCTGCCCAGGATATTGCCCATGCCGCCCAGCACCACAAACACCAGAATATTGATGGAGGTGTTGAAATTGAACTTGGAGGCATCCAGCGAGGAGAAGTTCAGGCCGTACAGCGCCCCGGCCATCCCAGCCAGGAAGGCGGAGACCACAAAGGCCTTCATCCGGAAGGCGGTGACGTTGATGCCCACGGACTGGGCGGCAATCCGGTTGTCCCGCACCGCCTTGATGGCCCGGCCTTCCTTGGAGTTAATCAGGTTCAGCACCACAAACAGGGTAAACAGCACCAGCCCGAAGCCCACCGCAAAGGTGGAAATCCGCTTGATGCCGGTGATGCCCATGGCACCGGAGAGGATCCACTTGTGGCCCTTGCCAATGAGCTTGGGCTTGGCGGTGGCCAGTACCAGGCGGAAGCCGCTGTCATCCATGCCCACATACATATTGCCAATCAGGTTCTTCATGATTTCGCCGAAGGCCAATGTCACAATGGCCAGATAGTCGCCCTGGAGCCGCAGCACGGGGATGCCGATGAGGAAGCCCAGAACCCCCGCCAGCACGCCGCCAAAGACCATGGCCAGCACCAGCCGCAGCACCGGGCTGGGGATGCTGTCTTTCAGCATGGTTGCCAGAATCACGCCGGAAAAAGCGCCCACGCCCATGAAGCCCGCATGGCCCAGGCTCAATTCCCCGCAGACACCCACCAACAGGTTCAGGGATACCGCCAGTACAATATAGCAGCACACCGGAACCAGATACCCGGTGACGGCGCTGCCCAGCTTCCCTTGGCTGCTCAGGGTTTGCATCACCGCAAATGCCACAATCACCACCAGATAGGTGATGAGATTGGTGCGGCTGTTTTTGTTCAGCAGAGTCTTTTTCATATCGTCACCTTACACTTTCTCCTGCACCTGCTTGCCCAGCAGACCGGCAGGCTTCACCAGCAGAATCAAAATCAGAACGCCGAACACAATGGCATCGGAGAACTGGGTGGAGAGGAAGGCCTTGGCAAAGGTCTCGATGATGCCCAGCAGGATGCCGCCCAGCATGGCGCCGGGAATGGAGCCGATGCCCCCCAGCACGGCGGCGGTAAAGGCCCGGATGCCGGGCATGGAGCCGGTGGTGGGCTGGAGCACGGGAATGGAGGAGCACATCAAAACACCCGCCACGGCGGCCAGTGCCGAGCCAATGGCAAAGGTGATGGAAATGGTCTTATTCACATTGATGCCCATCAGCTGGGCCGCATCCCGGTCCTCGGACACCGCCCGCATGGACTTGCCAATCCGGGTTTTGGAGGTGAACCAGGTCAGCGCTACCATAATTACCACGGAGGCCGTCACCGTCACCAGCACCTCGCCGGTGATGGTCAGGCTGCCAAACAGATGGAAGGGCTGGATGGAGGACACCACGCTGGTAAAGCTCTTGGGATTGGAGCCCCACAGCAGCTGGGCTGCATTCTGCAAAAAGTAGCTGACGCCGATGGCGGTAATCAGCACCGCCAGGCTGGGGGTGCCCCGCAGGGGCTTATAGGCAAGACCCTCAATCACAATGCCCAGCAGGGTGCACACCACCATGGAGGCCAGAATCCCCACCACCGGGGGAAGCCCCATATAATTGGTGACGCAGTAGCAAATGTAGGCACCCACCATAATAATGTCGCCGTGAGCGAAGTTCAGCATTTTGCCAATGCCGTACACCATGGTATAGCCCAGGGCGATGATGGCATAAATAGAGCCGATGCTGATGCCGTTGATGCAGTATTGCAGCTGTCTCTTATACACA
>UROL01000154.1 GCA_900549495.1 uncultured Eubacteriales bacterium
GGGCGATGAAAATCGCCCGTAACCCCGGATTTTAGCGAGTACCCCGATGAATGGTGCAAGCCCTCCCCGGCTCCCTCTCTGAGGGAGCTGGCGCGCCCAAAGGGCGTGACTGAGGGAGTGTCGTTCGTTGGTTCTTCCATGCCAATGGATTACGAACCAGCGCATATTGGCTCTGAAATTTTTTACCGGTTACGTTCATCGAAGTACACTCCCTCAGTCTCGCATTCGCTCGACAGCTCCCTCAGAGAGGGAGCCGGGGAAGAGAAAAAATTTCATTTTCCCTCTTTACAATTCTTTCCAGATAATGTATAGTATCGTCGAACAGAGTAGGAAACCCTGCGTGAAGTGCTGCTGGAATGGGGAGTTGTATGGCAGACGAAGGACCAAAAGTCCGCGATAGCGTTTCCGCACCCGCTGCGCCATAAAAGGGGTTTCCTCCTTTATGTAGCAACGACACTCGGTTGAGCGAACGGCACGGTTAGTTATCCCTGTCCGGCTCTCGGGTATGCCAGAATACTGTTGATAGGCTCCCCAGTGGCAGTGCGCCGCTGGGGCTTTTTATTTCGGTATTCCCGGAGCTGTCCCACTGTCCGATGCCCAACGCTCCTACATCAAAAGGAGGAATTTTTTATGTCCCAAATCAAGTCCAAAACACTCTACCCCCACCCCTTCTCCAAGGCCTACTGGAAGGATGCCGCCCTGGAGCTGAAGGACACCCACATGCTGGTCTTCGCAGCGCTGATGATTGCCCTGCGGCTGGTGATGAAGCAGGTGTTCATTCCCATTACTCCCTTCCTGCAAATCAACACTGCCTTCTTCGTCAATGCCCTGGGGGCCATGGTCTTCGGGCCGGTGTATGCCATCATCTGCGCCGCCGTCACCGATGTGCTGGGCTACCTTATCCGGCCGGACGGCGTGTATTTCGTTCCCTTCATCCTGACGGAAATCTGCGGCTCGCTGGTGTTCGCCCTGTTCCTGTACCGGGCCAAGGTCACCACCACCCGGGTGATGCTCAGCCGGTTTACCATCAGCCTGGCCATTAACGTGCTGTTGCAGACCCCCATTATGATGTGGTACTACGCCCTGTATATGGGCGGCAAGCAGTACACCTTCGCCATGGCCGTGCCCGGAATGGTGAAGAATATTCTGATGTTCCCCATCGAGTCCGTGCTGCTGACCCTGTTCCTGGGGGTGATGCTGCCCATCACCTGCCGCCTGGGGCTGACCTATACCGGCTCGGATGCCAAGCAGAGCCTGAAATTCACCAGGAAGCAGATTGTCACCCTGGTGCTGCTGTTCCTGGTGGGCGTGGGCTGCGTGTTCGGCTACCTGACCTATTACTACAATACCACCAACCTGATTACCAAGTCCCAGGGCACCCAGCGCTACGATGCCAACACCGCCGTGGCCCAGGCCGTGGCAGACAACACCCAGGGGCTGGAGGAGGAGACGGTGATTGCCATTGTCACCAAGTCCAATAAGCAGTTCCTCAGCCACGAGATGCACTACACCGCCATCTGCTACACCGTAAACCAGGAGGCCCTGGAGGCCTACGAAATCAAGGACTGCACCGACAACGCCCAGAAGATTGAGGCCATCCGTGGCATGTCCAAGACCCCTGCCGGAAAGGCCGCCAATGCCGGTGCCCTGACCCAGATTGGCACCGCCACCCTGACCATCAACGAAAAAACCGGCCAGGTTCTCAGCTGCAACCTGACCCCTGCCAACTAAAGCACATATTGCAACGCCCGCCGGAGGCATTCTCCGGCGGGCGATTTTGATATATGGGGTTTGCATAACCGCCCCTTAGCAGGCGGCGGAACCCACAAAAAAGCTGCCCCGGAGGGCAGCTTTTGGCAGGTAAAGGGGGATTACAGGCCCAGGAGCTGGTTCAGGGTTTCCAGGCCGGTGGCCAGGGCTTCCAGGGCGGCGGCGAATTCGGTTTCGGACAGCTGGGTGAGCTCGGTGTAGCTGGGGAAGGTCAGGGTGTCGTTGCTGCGGACATGTACTGCAAGGGTGCCGCCGAATTCCTGATCGTCCACCTTGTCCAGAACCAGGGAGAACCGGCCATCGGTGTCTTCGTAGTAGCCGGAGAATGTAGTGTGTATGCCCACTTCCTCTTCCCCGTCGGCAGTGTCGATGCCCACCTGGAAGGTCTGGGCGCTCTTGTCCAGCTGGAAGCGGACGCTGGTTACCTCGATTTCGCCCTGGTAGGAGCCGAAGCGGAAGGCCAGATCGGTATCGGTGTTCTGGGAAATGTGGAATTGCAGGGCGGTAGTCTCGTAGCCGTCATTCATTTCCAGGCGGAAGAAGTCCATGGCCTCGCTCATCACCAGGAAGCCGGAGACGGTTTCTTCCCCAATGGTGATTTCCAGGCCCATCTTCACCGGTGCCTGACTTTCGGTGGCGGTGTAGACAGAGCCGGAGAAGGTAACCGGGGTCTGGGCCAGCTCATCGGCCAGGCTCTGGCGCAGCTCCGGGGCGTTCTCCAGCATGGCGGCGACAAATTCCTGGCCGCTGACCTGGAGATCGTCGGAGTAGGCGGCTGCGGCATCCACCAGCACGGCCAGTGCGTTTTGCAGCTGGGGGTCAGCCTCCAGCTTGCCCAGGACGGAGTCCCAGATGGCCAGAAGGGTGTCGCTGCTGCCGCTGGCCACCATCTGAGAGGCGGAAACCTGCTGGTCGTTGATGGTCACAACCGCCGGGGACATCTGCATGGACAGGGTGGGGCCAACGTCGGCCACCACCTGGGAGGCCATCTCTGCCAGGGCGGTTACGGCGGAGGCAAGGGCATCGGTGTCCAGCTCCGTCTGGGGGGTGGTCAGCTGGGAGGTGAGGTCGCCGGAGAGGAGCTCCTGAATCTGGTTGTAGGTATCCTCGTCCAGGGCATACTGGCTGCCGGAGTCGGGGGCGAAGATGGAGCTTGCCAGATTGTCGGCCAGCTTTTCCAGCTCAATGCCGTAGGCCTTGTCCAGGAAATTGCTTTCCAGGGCCAGGGCCTTGGCGCTGAGGTAGGCGGTGAGACCGGCGAGATTTTCGCCGTTAACCACCAGACCGGCCCCCAGGGACAGGACTTCCTCTTCCAGGGAGAAGGCCACCTTGGCGGAGGCCTCCATGCCCTCGCTGGACAGCACGAATTCCACGGAACCGGCGTCGTCGGCAAAGGCGGCGGCGCTCAGGCTGAATACCAGGGCCAGAGCCATCACCAGGGCCAGCAGGCGGCTGGCATTGCGGGTATGTGTCATTTACAATCATCCTTTCAATTATATAGTTTGTTTGTGCTTCTCTGGTCATTATAGCAGAAACACCGGGGCCGTTCAATAGAAAAGTTTGTAAAATCGGCCATAATAATGAAATATTAAGGATGCCTCATCCCTGGAACAGGCCGCCGCCGTTCTTGTCGATGGCCTCGTAGACCCGCAGCAGCTCCCCCACGCTCCAGGCCTGGGCGAAGCAGCCCTTGCCGATGCCGGGGTTCTGGCCGTCGTATAATTCCGGGAGCTGACCCACGCAGCCCTCCCGGAGCATGGGCTCCAGGGCGGCCAGCTGGGCCCGGACATCGGCCTTGGCCTCGGGGGTATTGCCCCGAACCTTCAGATAGGCCAGGTAGAAGGCACCCAGGGGGAATACCCAGGTGGAGCCCTGGTGATAGGCCATGTCCCGCTGCATCTGGGAGCCGCCGTAGAAGCCCTGGAATTCCGGGTCCCGGGGGTCCAGGGTGCGCAGGCCGCAGGAGGTGAACAGGTGCTGCTCCACGGCGTGGAGCACCCGGCATTCCTGCTCGTGGGTGAGCATGGTATAGGGCAGGCTCAGGGCCCAGATCTGGTTGCACCGCAGCTGCTCCCCGGCGGGGGTGTCGCAGAGCACATCCCGCAGGTAGCCCCGGTCCTCCATATAGAATTTCTCCACGAAGGAGTCCCGAACCTGCCGGGCCAGCTCTCCATAGTCCTTGCCGGACATGCCGAAGCGCTGGGAGAATTCCTCCATGATTTTCAGGGCATTGTACCAGTAGGCGTTTATCTCCACCGGCTTGCCGTGCCGGGGGGTGGGCAGGATGCCGTCCACGCACACATCCATCCAGGTTACCTGGTCCTGGCCCGCCCCGGCGTGGATAAGGCCGTCGGTGTCCATATAGATGGCGTGGCGGGTGCCCCGGCGGTAGGCGGCGACGATGCGCTCCAGGGTGGGGTAGGCCTCCTGGACGAAGTCCCAGTTGCCGCTGCGCCGGACGAACTGCCACACGGCATCAATAAGCAGCAGGGAGGCATCCACGGTGTTGTACATGGGCTCCTCGCCCCCCTCCGGGAAGAGATTGGGCACCAGGCCGTCCTTTTCATAGGATAGGAAGGTGCGTAGGATGCTGGCGGCATCCACGAACCGGCCTGTGGCCAGAACGCAGCCGGTGAGGGCCACCATGGTATCCCGGCCCCAGTCCCCGAACAGGGGGTAGCCTGCCAGGATGGTCATACCGTTGGTAGAGGCCCGCCGGGCCACAAAGGCATCGGCGCTGACGGCCAGCTGCCGGGCCACCGGGTCCCGGAACCCCGCCCGGCTTTCCAGCTCGCCCTGGTGGCGCAGCTGGGTGGTGAGAATCTCCTCGGCGGTGAGGAATTGGCGGCGGTTGGAGAAAATCATGGCGAACTCCCGGGACTGGCCGGGCTCCACGGTAATCTCCCCCTGGCACACGGCGGCGGCCAGGCCCTGGGGGGCACGGCCATCCTTGGCATCCTCCGGGTAGGCAAGCAGCTGGGTCTCCATGGGTATTTGGCGGAGCTGGCCGGTGGCGGCGATGTGCAGCGCATAGTGGCCGCAGGTGATTTTGCTGCCGTCAAAGGCCAGCGGGGGCG
>UROL01000155.1 GCA_900549495.1 uncultured Eubacteriales bacterium
GGCTCGGAGATGTGTATAAGAGACAGGAATAGGAAAAAACTGATATAATGCTACATAAATTCCTATCCGCCTGAAAACGGATTGCATCATCCCATTTATTATACACGATTTCTTACAGCCGGACAACCCCGGTATGTCATAATGAGGTAGTATTATGAAAAAATATTCCGTTCTTTTTCGGATTGTGGCATTGGTTTTGGCTGCTGCGTGCATGGTTCCGGCCGCCTTGGCAGAGGCGGTTCCAACTGAGACACAGTATGTTGCGGTGGATGGCCCGTCCCCCAATTCGGATTTGGCCTTTGGCAGTGTGTGTATTCTCAATGGCTGCCGCACCGTAGACGGTTATGTTCCGCTGGCTGGGTCAGAGAGACGGCTGGACAGCGCCATGGCCGCCTTTGCCTTTGAGCGCAATACCGGTACCCTGGTGTATGCCTACAACCCGGATACCAAGCTCCCCCTGGGCGGCCTTGCCAAATTGGTGACAGTACTTCTGACACTGGAATACTGCGATTTGGATGAAGTTCTGACGGTGACGAACAATAAGCGTTTTCCCGCCGGGCAGGTACATGTCAACCTGAAAAACGAAGAGCAATTGACGGTGCGGGATTTACTCCACTGTGTGATTCTGGGAAACGCCAGTGATGCCTGCATCGTTTTGTCCGACCGTGTTGCAGGAAACGCGGAGAATATGGTGACCATGATGAACAATCGTGTTCGCCAAATGGGGTGCAACAGTACCAATTTCTCCAATGTCTACGGCGGCGACAGCGGAAGTGCCTATACCACGGCCCGGGATATGGCCCGAATCACCATGGAATGTATGCGAAATGAAGAATTCCAGGAAATCCTTACCGCCGATACCTATCAGGTGCCTGCCACCAATCGCTCCGATGCACGAAAGCTGGAATCTTCCAACTATTTTTCCTACAGTCAGAATATTACAAAGTTCTATGATTCCCATGTGACAGGCGGCTTCCAGAGCGCCTCCACCGGTACGGGCGCCAGCCTGGTGTGGACAGCGAATTATCGCAATATGGACATGGTCTTTGTCGTCCTGGGATGTACCCGTCAGCTTTATGAGAACGGATGGCAGGTTAAGGTCTACGGTAACTTTGAAGAAGGCCAATCCCTGATGAATTATATCTTTAACAATTTCAAGGCCTGCCGGATTCTATACAATGGACAGGCCCTGAAGCAGTTTGGTGTCCTGGGCGGGGCCAATGATATGGTTGCTGAGCCGCACCTGGATCTGGACAGCATTCTTCCCAATGATGCCCACATGGACAATCTTATCATGGAATATACGGACAAGGGACTGACCGCCCCCATCAGCAAGGGGGACATGGTGGCTACAGTGGAGGTTTGGTACCGAAATACCTGCCTGCATGAGGCTGAGCTATACGCCATGCAGGATATTCGGACATCCTCCAATTCCGGCTTGCAGGTGCTGGGTGGAGCCGATAGAAGCGGGTCTGAATCCCGCCTGTCTCGCTATGCCCTTACCATTTGCCTGGTGGTTCTGGTTGCGGTGGTTGGATATTTGGGGCTGAATAATGTTCTTCGTCTCCGCCGCCGGGCCAGAGTGCGCCGGCGCAGGGGGCAGCAGAGGAGGCGGAATTACTGATGCTGGATTGGTCGGAGTTGGAGCAGAAGTGCCTGAGCTGCCAGGGCTGCGGCTTATGCCAGACCAGGCATCATGTGGTATTTGGAGTTGGGAACAGAAACGCGGACATTATGTTTGTAGGCGAGGGCCCGGGAGAGCAAGAGGATTTGCAGGGGGTTCCCTTTGTGGGCCCAGCCGGCAACCTTCTGGATGAGATGCTGTCCATTATCGACATTGACCGCAATACCAACTGCTATATTGCCAATATCGTCAAGTGTCGCCCGCCCCATAATCGGGACCCCAAAGAGGAGGAGCAGAGCGCCTGCATTGGGTATCTACGCAACCAGTTTGCGCTGGTGCGGCCCAAGGTGCTGGTTTGCCTGGGGAGAATTGCCGCCAATCGTCTCATTGATTCCAACTTTCGAATTACCAGGGAGCATGGCACCTGGGTGGAGAAGAAGGGGGTATGGATGACCGCCATCTACCATCCCTCGGCACTGCTCCGGGATCCCTCCAAACGCCCAGAGACCTTTGCGGATTTGCTGTCCATTCGAGAAAAAATGCGTAGTCTGTCACTTTTGCCTTGACAAATGTCCATCCATTTGCTAGGATAGGGGCAATACGTAAAACACGTGGATGGGATGAAGTAGGTGTTCCCCCTTTCCTACAGAGAGTTGCCGGTTGGTGCAAGGCAGCAGGAGAGCCCACCGAAATACCTCCCGGAGTGGTCTGCCTGAAGGTTTAGTAGGGCAGGACGGGTTCGCCCGATACAGCGAGCGCCGTTGTTAGACGGCCTGAGGATGAAGTCGTGAGGCTTCATTGCACCAGAGGTGGTACCGTGCATTTATGCGCCCTCTGTCCGAAAGGACAGTGGGGCGTTTTTTATTTGGAGGCGAGAGAATGAATACCCCTATGGACGTGGTGAAAAACCATCCTATAAGAAAGTCAAAGCAGCAAAAGCAGGCTTTTTGTCAAGAGGTAACTGCATGGCTGGAAAGCATGGGATATCCCGTTACGGTGGAGCAGGGGAGCTGCCGCAGCCGTAATATCATAATTGGCGATCCCAAGAGTGCCGAGTATTTGATTACAGCCCACTACGATACCTGCGCCAGGCTGCCATTTCCAAACTTTATCACTCCCTGCAATTTTTGGATATTTTTGCTGTATCAGATTTTTATCTGTATGCTGCTGATTGTCCCTTCTGCGGCTTTGGGCTGCCTGGTGGGCTATGGGCTCCATTCCTTTGAGATTGGTTACGTCCTTTTCCTGATTTTACTCTGGGCCTCCATCCTGCTGATGATGATTGGCCCAGCCAATCCCTCCAATGTCAATGACAATACCTCTGGTGTTGTGACATTGCTGGAAATTGCGAAATCCCTTCCGCAAATACAGCGCCGGAAAGTTTGCTTTGTTCTGTTCGACCTGGAGGAGGCAGGGTTGTTCGGTTCGGCATCCTATAAAAAGAAGCACAAGGCGGAGGTTGGAAACCAGCTTGTGCTGAATCTGGACTGCGTAGGGGAGGGGGACGAAATATATTTATTCCCCACCGGGAAGCTGAAAAAGAAGCCGGAAAGGCTCCTGGCCATCCAAAAACTGGCTGGCCGCTTTGGGAAAAAATCCATTTCCGTCCGTACCAAGGGCTTCTCCGTCTATCCCTCTGACCAGATGAATTTCCCTTATGGCGTAGGAATCTGCGCCCTGCGGCGGGGGAGAGTGGGATTGTATCTCTCCCGAATCCATACGCCCAGGGATACGGTTCTGGATGAAACAAACGTCAATATTCTGCGTGCCGCCCTAATCACATTTATCAGCGGCAGCGCAATGCAATAAGAAAGGAATTTGAACAATGAAAGTGTATGATGAACTGGTTGCCCGTGGTCTGATTGCCCAGGTGACCAACGAAGACGAAATTCGTGAGATGATTGATAACGGCAAGGCCACCTTTTACATCGGCTTTGACCCCACTGCCGACTCCCTCCATGTGGGCCATTTCATGGCACTGTGCCTGATGAAGCGGCTGCAAATGGCAGGCAACAAGCCTATTGCCCTGATTGGCGGCGGTACTGCCATGATCGGTGACCCCTCCGGCCGTACCGATATGCGCTCCATGATGACCCGAGAAACCATCGACCACAACTGTGCCTGCTTCAAAAAGCAGATGGAGCGGTTCATTGAGTTTGGCGAGGGCAAGGCACAGATGGTCAACAATGCCGACTGGCTGCTGAACCTGAACTATATTGACTTCATCCGGGACGTGGGTGCCTGCTTCTCCGTGAACAATATGCTCCGTGCCGAGTGCTTCAAGCAGCGCATGGAGAAGGGCCTGAGCTTCCTGGAATTTAACTATATGCCCATGCAGTCCTACGACTTCTACTACCTGTTCCAGAACTATGGCTGCAATATGCAGTTCGGCGGCAACGACCAGTGGAGCAATATGCTGGGCGGCACCGAGCTGATTCGCCGGAAGCTGGGCAAGGATGCCCATGCCATGACCATCACCCTGCTGCTCAACTCCGAGGGCAAGAAGATGGGCAAAACCGCCAAGGGTGCAGTGTGGCTGGATCCCAACAAGACCACTCCCTATGAGTTCTACCAGTACTGGCGCAATGTGGACGATGCCGACGTGATGAAATGCATCCGGATGCTCACCTTCCTCCCCCTGGAGCAGATTAACGAAATGGACAACTGGAAGGATGCCAAGATTAACGAGGCAAAGGAAATTCTTGCCTTTGAGCTGACCAAGCTGGTACACGGCGAGGAGGAAGCCCAGAAGGCACAGGCCGCTGCCAAGGCGCTGTTTGTGGGCGGAGCCGGTGATGACGAGCATATGCCCACCACCGAAATCACCGCCGACCAGCTCACCGATGGTCAGATTGGCATTCTCAGCCTGATGGTTGCCTGCAAGCTGGCTTCCTCTAACAAGGAAGCCCGTACCCTGGTTACCCAGGGCGGCGTTCTCGTCAACGACGAGAAGGTGCCCGCCCCCACCTTTATGGTCACCGAGGCTATGCTCAAGGAGGGCGTGAAAATCCGCAAGGGTAAGAAGGTCTTCCACAAGGCCGTTCTTGTTTGACATTCCACGCAAAAAGGGAAGCCTAAAATAACGCCAATCATCCGAGCCACCAAAAAAGTGGCTCGGATGATTTTTCCTAGGTGGTTTGCAGCAGTGTCCCCAGCTTTGCCACCAGCTGATGGGAAGCCGGGGTCCTGTCTCTTATACACATCTGACGCTGCCGAC
>UROL01000156.1 GCA_900549495.1 uncultured Eubacteriales bacterium
AGGCTATCGAGGGTGCCAACGGCAGCGAGGGAACCCCCGGCTCCTGCGGCTATACCTTCGACCTGGAGGATGCACGCCAGCAGCTGAGCAATGCCGCCTACGGCGATGTCATTACTATCCCCATGGAATACGTCGTTCCCCAGAAGCTGAGCAGCAACGGCAGCTTTGCCTTTGCACTGGCCACCTTCTCCACCCCTGTCAGCTCCAACGATGCCTATAATGAAAATATGCAGCGGATGTGTCAGGCCATCAACGGTGTGACCCTGGACGCAGGTGCCAGCTTCTCCTTCAATTCCCTGCTGAACAACCGGAGCGCAGCCGCTGGCTATCAGCTTGCTCCTGCCCACGGCGATTCCTGTGCCGAGGAGGAAATGGCAGGCGGCTCTGACCAGGTGGCAACCACCCTGTATGTAGCCGCCCTCTCCAGCGGCATGACCCTGGTAGAGCGGTATGTCGCCCCCCACGCCTGCTCCTTTACCACCAGAGGTACCGAGGTGACAGTGTCCGGCTGGCATGACCTCAAGTTCCGCAACCCCCTGGACTGCACCGTGCTGATTCGTGCCAAGGTGACCGACTCCCAGGTTGTCATTCGCCTGTTCAGTGAAGCAGACGTGGACACCGAGGTCAAGCTGGAAACCGAAGTGCTTGGCGAGTTCCAGCCCGGCACGATGAATGTGGAAAAGCACATTTCCGATGGCTTCAAGGGCCAGCAGGTGCTTGTAGAGGGTATCCCCGGCGGCCAGCTCCGACTGGACTGGATTACCTATAAGAAGGGTACCGATACAGAGGTCAGCAAACGCAGCGAATACGTTTCTGTTCTCCCGCTGAACAAGGCCGTGGTCATTCTCACCGCCTGATTCTCCATAAAAGCCGCCGCCCCACCCGATTCGAAACACCTGATGGGGCGGTTTTTTATTGCTGCTCTTCCCAAAATAATAGCAAATGCCTTTCTCTGCCCTGGGCCATTGAGGCTCTGAGGGAATCACATAATCATTCTGCACGAAAGCCCCGGGTACGCCCGGGGCTTTCGATATTATGCAGCACTTTTATTACTTTGCCACTTCCTCGGCTTCCTCCTGGGCCTGATACTCCGGGAAGGCGGAATACAAGGGCTCCACCTTTTTGCCCTTCAGCACTCGGTCGAGATAGTTGGCTGTAATGCGATACACCAGACTGCTCAGGCTGATAACGCCGATTAGGTTGGGGATTGCCATCAGGCCATTGAAGGTATCGGACAAATCCCAGGCCAAATCCAGGCTCATGGTGGCACCAACAACGATAAAGCCCACAAACACCACCTTGTAGCCGATGGTGGCCTTGGTGCCAAAGAGGTATTCAAAGGCCTTGGCTCCGTAGTGGCTCCAGCCCAGGACAGTGGAGAATGCAAACAGCAGCACAGCAATGGCAATAAACCAGGCGCCGAATTTCCCGAAGTTCATCTCGAAGGCTTCGGCGACCATGGCGGTCTTCTCCGTAGAAGTTAACATGGCACCGGTATCCAAATCCACCAGGCCGCTGGTAAGCACCGTCAGGGCTGTCAGGGAACAGACAATGATGGTATCAGCAAACACCTCGAAAATGCCCCACATTCCCTGCACCACAGGCTCCTTTACATTGGAGTTGGAATGCACCATTACCGAAGAGCCCAGCCCCGCCTCGTTGGAGAAGACGCCCCGCTTCATGCCCCAGGTTACCGCATCCTTCACCGTTGCGCCTACCACACCGCCGAAGGCCGCACGGCCGGTAAAGGCGCACTTAAAGACGATGCCCAGGGCAGGAAGAATCCGGGAGGCATTCATGATAACAATCACCAGGGTTCCCAGAACATAGGCAAGGGCCATAAAGGGAACCAGCTTTTCCGTCACGGCGGCAATACGCTTCAGGCCGCCCACCACCACCAGGGCTGCCAGTGCCATCAGGCATACGCCGGTGAGCCACATGGGAATCTGAAATACCTGCTTCATATTCACGGCAATGGAGTTGATTTGGCTCATATTGCCAATGCCGAAGGAGGCAATCACGCAGAAGCAGCTGAACAGCACCGCCAGAACCCCGCCGATTTTCTTATAGCCGGGGTAGCTTCCCAGGCCATCCTGCAAATAGTACATGGCGCCGCCGCACCATTCGCCATCTTTGTTCTTCCGGCGGAAATAGATGCCCAATACATTTTCGGAGTAATTGGTCATCATACCGAAAATGGCAACAATCCACATCCAGAAAATAGAGCCCGGCCCGCCAGTGGCAATGGCAGCAGCCACGCCGGAGATATTGCCGGTGCCAATGGTGGCCGCCAGGGCCGTACAGAGGCTCTGAAATTGGCTGATGGATTTATCCTCTTTGGCGGTGTGGGCGGTGACGTGCTTATTGGTAAAAATGCCGCCGATGGTGTGCTTCATCCAGTGGCGGAACCTGGTCACCTGAAACGCCTTGGTCAGAAGGGTCATCAGGATTCCGGTACCCACAAGCATAATCAGCATAGGCATACCCCAAACGAAACTGTTGACAGCGCTGTTTACCTCTGTGACGGTTTGAACCAGGTTTTCCATTCTACTTCCTCCTTGCATTTGTAAAAGAACATGAAAAAAGAGCACCTGCAAGAGGTACTCATCAAAAGAAACCATTTCTGCCCCGGGATATACCATCCCCGGGAAATGCGGAAAACCTCTGTCCTTTTGCCTGAGAGATTCGGTGGTCAGCCACCCCTTGCACCTTCGGCCTCCGAAAAAATCCGGATGTCTCCAGAGTGCGATCCATATGCGGTCCTGTTACCTGTGAGTTTCACTCCTTGGGTAGGATTCGCCAATCCGTTCCCCCGCATATTTCTTATCGCACGATATTCTGTTCTTTTTCCCCTTTTCAGGGGTTATGTGGGGAATATATCACATATATCTTCTGCTTGCAAGGTGGCGGTGTGATTTTCGTAGAAATGAACAGTTTGTAAACCCTTGCTTCTCTTTCTTTTGTAGAAAAATGTTCGCTGCATGGGCACATATGTACTCATGCAGCGAACGCGGTTTCTGTTTTATTCGGAGATATCCTCACCGAAGAAGCGGATGGAAAGCTCGGAAAGCGTTCCCTCTTCCCGCAGCTCGGCAATGGCCTGGTTGACGGCCTCCCGCAGTGTGGCGGTATCGTCACTCTTACGCATGGGGATAGCCACATTGGAGGCATCCTCGGTGGTGGCGACCACCTTCAAATTGGAATCCGGATGCTGGGACATGTAGTCGGTATAGGACACAATGGCGTTCAGCGTTGCATCCACCCGGCCCTGGAGCACCATAGTCAGGGTTTCGTCCAGCGTGGCAACGCCGTAGCAGGTGGCACCGTAGCTCTCGGCCAGATTCATATAGGTGGAGGCAATGGAGTTGGCTGTCTTCTTCCCCTTCAAATCTTCGAAGGTGTGGATGTCGTCATTGTCACCCCGGACAATCAGAGCCGTCCGGATGTAGGCATAGGGGTCGGCAAAATCATACTTCTCCGCCCGGTCCTCTGTGACCTCAACGCCGTTAATCACCAGGTCATAACGTCCGGAATCCATACCTGCAAACAGGCCGTCCCACTCACCGGGGACAATCTGGAGCTCCACTCCCAGCTTGCCGGCGATGGCCTTCGCCACCTCCACATCATAGCCGGTAAGCTCGTCGTCCTCGCCTACATAGGACCAGGGTGCCCAGTCCCCTTCCAGACCCACAACAATGGTGCCCCGCTCCTGAATGCGGCTAAGCAAGTCGCCGCTTTCCTCAGCAGAGACAGCCATGGTCATCACAGTGGCCAGCATCAGAACGGCAAGAGCGGCTGCAAATAATCTTTTCATCTTGATTTACTCCTTTTCATGCTGTGAAATTGTTTTCAAAAAAGCGCGGGTGCGCTCCTCGCGTGGGGCGGTAAAAATCTCTTTGGCGGGACCCTGTTCCACCACAACGCCGTGCTCCATGAACACGACCTGGTTAGAAACGTTGCGGGCAAAGCCCATCTCGTGGGTCACGACCAGCATTGTCATGCCATCGGCGGCCAGGTCTCGCATCACGGCCAGCACTTCCACGGTCAGCTCCGGGTCCAGCGCGCTGGTGGGCTCGTCAAAATAGATGATCTTGGGGTCGGTGGCAATGGCGCGGGCAATGGCCACGCGCTGCTGCTGGCCGCCGGAAAGCTGGCGCGGATAGTAGTCGGCTCGGTCGGCAAGGCCCACCTTTTTCAGCATCTTCATGCCAACGGCATCCGCCTGCTCTTTGGGCATTTTGCGGGCAATGATGAGGCCCTCGGTCACGTTCTGCAGGGCAGTCTTGTTGCGGAACAGATTGTAGCTCTGGAACACAAAGGCCGTCTTTTTGCGCAGCCGGGCAATGTCGGCACGGCTGGCCTGGGCAAGGTCGAACGTCTCGCCGTCAAAGGTGAGCTGGCCTGCGTCGGCAGTCTCCAGAAAGTTCAGACAGCGCAGCAGGGTGGTCTTGCCGGAGCCGGAGGGGCCGAGGATGGCCACTACATCGCCCTTTTCCACGGTCAGGTCCACGCCGCGCAGCACCTGCAGCTCGCTGGTCACTTTGCGTGCACCGGGCCGGTGGAAGATGCCTGCCTGCAGGCGGGGCTTTGTGTAGGTGAAAAAGGATTTGTGGACGTTTTTGATCTCTAACATGGACATGGTTGCCACACTCCTTTCTTACTGGAAGCCGTGGGCGTTGAGCCGACGCTCCAGCAGTGACTGCAGCTTGGTGATGACCGTGCAGAACAGCAGATACACCACGGCCACCTCACAGTAGATGGGCAGGAAGATGTAGGTGCGGGCGGCGACGCGCTGGCCGGCCATGAACAGCT
>UROL01000157.1 GCA_900549495.1 uncultured Eubacteriales bacterium
AGATCAGCCTCGGTCTCGTGGGCTCGGAGATGTGTATAAGAGACAGGCATATAATAGGGCCGGGCGGAGTCGAAATTTTTCAGCCCCAGCCGCTGGCCGCATTTGATTTTCAGGAAGCGTTCCAGGGCCAGGAAGCCATAGGTGCCAATCCAGGGCAGCAGGCACCACATCCTTCCCCCCAGGTTAATCAGCGTCTCCCGGCCCACCCCGGAATGGGCGGCGGTGCTGCGGGCCTGGGCCAGCCGGGCGACGGCGTTCTTCATCAGGTAGGGATAGCCGGTATCCTCCAGCAGCACCCGCTGCATCCGCTGTAGGATTTTGGTGTGCAAGTCCCCGGGGCACTGGCCGAAATAGGCGGGGATGCTTCCCTTCACCATCTGGCAGTACACCAGATGCCGCTTGTGGTCGATGTCCAGCACCGTCCACACATGCCCGGCAATGGCCAGCTTTTCCCCCACCGGGGGCGGCTGCACCACGGTGCCCAGCTCCTGGGACTCGCTGCGGACGGTGTATTCCTCGTTCTCCTGGAACACACCGTAGAACTTGAAGGAATGGATAACCCGCTCCCCGGCCAGGCCCACAATCAGCCCGCCCTGCTCGGTGCGCTGGATGTGGTCGGTTTTCACCAGATGCTGTAGCAGCACCTTGAAATCCTCCTGGCTCACCCGGTGGAAATAGTGCAGGGTCAGCACCCGCTGGGCCAGAGCCCGGGGGCTCAGCTCCCCGCAGGAGGCCAGGGTGGACATGGTCTGATGGTACAATAGGCTATAGGGCAGCCGGTCCAGCCGGGGAGGCTCCACCCACTTTTCCTCCAGATACAGCTGCACCAAGGCAATCCCCTGCAGCAGCTTCCAGGGCACGGTGCTGGGCAGCAGCGCCCGCATCTCCGGCTCCTCCTCCCGCATGACGAACCACATCTCCGAGGGGCTGCCCCGGCGGCCGGTGCGCCCCATCCGCTGTAGGAAGGAGGACACCGTCCAGGGGGCATCAATCTGGAAGGCCCGCTCCAACCGGCCAATGTCGATGCCCAGCTCCAATGTGGCGGTGGTGACGGTGGTAAGGCTCTGCTCCTCGTCCTTCATCAGCATTTCCGCCGTCTCCCGGTAGGAGGCGGAGAGGTTGCCGTGGTGGATGAGGAAGCGATCCGGCTCCCGGTTCTTCTCGCAGTATTGCCGCAGGGTGGTGGTCACCTGCTCGCACTCCTCCCGGGAGTTGACGAACACCAGGCACTTTTTCCCCCGGGTGTTGGCAAAGATATAGCCCAGCCCCGGGTCGGCATTCTCCGGGGCCTGGTCCGTAGGGGGCTCCAAGGGCTCCATGGCCTGGATATCCTCCCGCCCGGCGGCGGCCTGGACGTCCTTTACATAGAAATGCTCCATGCTTAGCCGCCATTTGCTGCCCGGGGCCTGGATTTTGGGAATCAAGGTTTTCCGCCCGGTGCCCAGGGAGAGGAACTCCCCGCATTTCTCCGGGTCGCCTATGGTGGCGGACAGGCCAATGCGCCGGGGATTTACCCCCGCCAGACGGCTCAGCCGCTCAATCAGGCACAGGGTCTGGCCTCCCCGGTCTCCCCGGAGCAGGGAATGCACCTCGTCAATAACCACAAAGCGCAAATCCCCGAAGAGCTTGGGGATGGCGGAGTGCTTGTGCAGCAGCATGGCCTCCAGGGATTCCGGGGTGATTTGCAGGATGCCGCAGGGGTGCTTCATCAGCTTGGCCTTGTGGCCCTGGGCCACGTCCCCATGCCAGTGCCACACCGGGATATCCCCCTGGGCGCACAGGTCGGTAAGCCGCCCGAACTGGTCGTTGATCAGGGCCTTCAGGGGCCCGATGTAAATGGCCCCCACCGAGGCAGGCGGATCCTCGGAAAACAGGGTGATAATGGGAAAGAAGGCCGCCTCCGTCTTGCCGGAGGCAGTGGAGGCGGTGAGAAGCAGATTGTCATCGGTGTTGAAAATGGCATCCGCCGCTGCCACCTGAATGGCTCGCAGATTCTGCCAGCCATTGCGGTAGATATAGTCCTGCACAAAGGGTGCATATCGGTCAAAGGCGCTCATAGTCATTCTCCATGGTCAGCGGATAATCTTTGCCGGGTCGTGGGGCCGGAAATGCTGCCACACCAGCAGGGCACTGGCGGCCACGCAGGTGATGATGGCAAACACCTGACTGACCCGGAGGGAGCCCCAATACAGGCTGTCCATCCGCAAGCCCTCAATCCAGGCCCGGCCCAGACCATACCAGGCGCAGTACATCAGGGCAATCTGGCCATTGTACCTGCGCCGGGGATACCAGGCATTGAGCAGGAGGAACCCTGCCAGATTCCACAGGGATTCATACAAGAAGGTGGGGTGGTAATATTCCACCTGGCCGGTCACGGTATTCAGCAGGCCCATGCGGAAGAAGCTGTCCGTGGCTGCGCCGAAGGCCTCCCGGTTGAAGAAGTTCCCCCAGCGCCCCACCAGCTGGCCGATGAGAAAGCCCGAGAGGGTCAAGTCCAGCACGGCAAACAAATTTACCTTTTTCACCTTGCAGAACACCGCCACCCCGATAACGGCGCCAATCACACCGCCGTAAATGGCAATGCCGCCATTCCAGATATACAGCACAGAAATAGGATTGTCCCGGTAGGACTCCCAGGTAAAGGCGCAGTAATAGGCCCGGGCGCAGAGAATGGCAAAGGGGGTAATCCACAGCACCCCGTCCAGCAAATCGTCCGGGGTCAGCCCGGCGCAGCGGCACCGCCTCTGGGCATACAGCACCGCCAGAAGCAGCCCCAGGGCAATGACAACGCCGTAAAAATGGATTTCCAGCCCAGCCACATGAAAGCTCCTGGGGGGATTTACCTCCAACCCCAAAAAGGGAAAGGATATTACAGAATAATTCGCCGGATTCATAAGCTACTCCTTACATGCTTCCTGCACCGCCCTATGGGCGGCATTGCTTTATTTCCCCCTCTGCGGGGGCATCGTGGCTGGGGGTGATGATGGAGATGGCGCAGGTTTCGGGGCGGACAGCCTGGGTCAGGAATTCGCAGACCTCCTGCGCAGTGACGGCCCGGTAGATTTCCGGAAAGCGGAAATAGTCGAAGCCCGCAAAGTGGTAGGCGCAGATGCGGAAGGCCACGCCGTCCATGCTGTCCAGGGCACGGATGCGCCGGCCCAGGGCGCTGCGCTTCATCCGCAGGAACTCCGCCTGGGGGATGCCCGCCCGGCTAAGCCGCTGGGCCTCGGCCAGGATGGCATCCCGGACGGCCAGAGGCTGGTCGCTGTCCCCGCTGGCGCAGAGCATGGCGCAGTCCTCCAAGGTCTCGAAGCCCCCGCCGAAGGAGCTGTCAATCAGCCCCTGCTCATACAGCCGCAGATACAGGGCGGAGGACTCCCCAAACAAAGCCTCGGCAGCCAAATCCGCCACCATCTCCTGGCGGATAGCCGCCTCTCCCGGGGGTGCGGGGATGCACTTGAAGGCCATGCTGAAGGTGGGCATGGCCACCTCCATGGCGCACTGGGTCAGTCGGCTCACCGGCACCGGGGCCTCCTGCCAGTGGCAGATCCGCCGGGCGTCGGGCCGGGGGCTGTCCGGCAGAATCTTCCGGGCGGCGGCAGCCACCGCCTCCGGCTCCACGTCCCCCACCACGCACAGCAGCATATTCCCCGGGTGATAAAAGGCCCGGTGGCAGGTCTCCAAAATTTCCGGCGTAATTTCCCGGATGGAGTCCCCGGTGCCCAGAATAGGCACCCGAACAGGGTGGTTTTCATACATAATTTCCATCAGCCGGTCAAAAATCACGCTGTCCGGGCTGTCCAGATTCATGTCGATTTCCTGCTGGATAATGCCCCGCTCCCGCTCCACGCTCTCCTGGGTGAAATAGGGGGTGGATACGAATTCCAGCAGCAGCTCCAAAGCGGCTTCGAAATTCTGGGTACAGGCAAAGTAATAGGCCGTCATGTCGTAGCTGGCGAAGGCGTTCACCGCCGCCCCCAGGGCGGCAAATTCCCCGGTGACATCCCGGCCCCCGGGAAGATCGAACATCTTGTGTTCCAGATAGTGGGCCACCCCTGCCGGGACGGTGTGCTTCTGCCCATCCAGGGTGAACTCCGTGTGGATGGAGCCGTAATTGGTGACGAAATAGGCGATTTTCTTGGCAAAGCCCCGGCGGGGAGCCACGGCAATTTCCAGCCCATTGGGCAAGGTCTCCCGGTAGAGGGTTTCGTCCAAATCCGGATAGGAATACCGCTTCATTCTTCGCTCCTCCCCTCGGTGAGAAAATAGGTGGTGTGCAGCCGGGCGGACTGGGCCGCCCGGCACAGCTGGGGCAGGGTCACCGCCTGAATCCGTGCCATAGCCTCCTCCGGGGACAGCTGCAACCCGGAGAGAACGCCGCCGGAATAATAGCTTTCAATGGCTCCGGGGGAATCGTGGGCCGCCCGCAGGCCGGAGAGCAAGCCCTGCTTGGCGTTTTCCAGCTCCCCGGGGGTAATCTCCCCCTGGGCGCAGAGCTGTAGCTGATGCAAAATCCCCGCCTGGACTCTGTCCCGCTGGGCGCTGTCGATACCGGCGGAGACTGTCAGAATACCCTTGGAGCCGTAGTAGCCGGAGCCGATGCTGTAGCACAGGGACTCCTTCTCCCGAAGGTTCATAAAGAGCTTGGAGGTCATCCCGGCACCGAACACCTGGTTCAGCACCTGCATAGCAGGATAGTCCGGCTCCCGGTTGGTAATGGGGGTGGTGAAGCCCAGGCAGAGCTTGCCCCTGTCTCTTATACACATCTCCGAGCCCACGAGACCGAGGCTGATATCGTATGC
>UROL01000158.1 GCA_900549495.1 uncultured Eubacteriales bacterium
GAATGGAGCACCGCCGTCTCGGGAATGTTCTTTGGAAGCATGGCTGCCGCTGCCCTTGCCGCCTGGGGCTTGGGCTGGGGGGCCTCCTGCATGGCGGTGGAAAAGCTCTTGAATTCCTCCGGGGTCATGGTGCGGAAGAAATTCTGCTTGGGTGCCGTCTGGACGGCGGGCTTCTCAGGGGCGGGCTCCCGGTGGGGCTTGGAAAACTGCACATCCGGCCTGTCCGGGGTCTTGTTCAGTGCCGCCAGCACGCCGTAATGGACGCAGTCGAATACCGCCTTCTCGCTGAGGAACTTTACCTCTGTCTTGGCCGGGTGGACGTTCACATCCACGGCATGGGGCGGAAGGGTCAGGTGGAGCACGCAGGCAGGGAATTTGCCCACCATCAGCTGGTTGCGGTAGGCCTCCTCCAGGGCAGAAATCAGCAGCCGGGATTTTACCGGCCTGTCGTTGACAAAGAAGGTCTGAAAATTCCGGCTGGGCCGGGCATCCGTGGGCTTGGACACATAGCCGGACAGGGCATAGCCGTCCCACTTGCTCTGCACCGGGGCCATGGCGGCAAAATCCCGGCCATATACGCAGTACACCGCCGTTTGCAGGGAGCCGTCCCCGGGGGTGGTGAGCACGGTTTTTCCGTCACGCACCATCTGGATGGCCACCTGAGGATGGGCCAGGGCTTGCAGCTGTACCGCCGCCGTCACCCGGCTGCCCTCTACGGTGTCGGATTTCATAAATTTCATCCGGGCCGGGGTGTTGAAGAACAAATCCCGGATGATGATGGTGGTGCCGTCCGGGCATCCGGCCTCGCTCTGCTGGGTGATAACGCCCCCATCCAGATGCAGGCTGGTGCCGAAGAGGGCCCCGGTGGGCTTGGTCATCAAATCAATCCGGCTTACCGAGGCAATGGCGGCCAGTGCCTCCCCCCGGAAGCCCATGGTGGAGATCTCCGCCAAGTCCTCTGCCCGGCGCAGCTTGGAGGTGGCGTGGCGGAGGAAGGCGGTTTTGGCATCCTCCGGCTCCATGCCGCAGCCGTTGTCCGTCACCCGCAGGAAGGTCATGCCGCCGTCCCGGATTTCAATGGTCACCTTGGTGGCACCGGCATCCACGGCATTTTCCAGAAGCTCCTTGACCACGCTGGCCGGGCGCTCCACCACCTCACCGGCGGCAATCAGATTGGCAATATGGGTGGGCAGCTGAATAATTGCGGGCATACAATCACCTCGTTCTTTCCGTTGCCGCCTGGGCGGCAATACAGGTATGTGGAGTAAGGCCGGGCTATTTCTCCGGCCCTTACAGGATTTCTGCCATAGAAATGGCGTTGATGATAAAATGAATGCACATAGGGGTGACAATGCTGCCGGTTCGCTCCATGGCGGCGGCCAGAATCAGCCCCACCGGGAGATACTGGAGAAAGCACAGCCCCAGGCGCAGGGCAGGGACGGCCCCCAGATACCCCGCAATGTGCAGGGCGGCAAACCCGGCGGCAGAGACCAGATAGGCGGCAACGGTGCCGAATTTACCGGCGGTGTGGAAAATCAACCCCCGGAACAGGCATTCCTCGCTGACCGGGGCCAGCACTACGGTGGCCAGGGCGGTAAGCGCCATCCCCTGCTGCCGCAGGGAGCGGATGGAATTGTCGTTGACGTTGAAAAATTCCCCATCCATGGCGAAAATCACCTGGTTTACCAGCCAGCCGGACAGGTAATAGGCGGCCAGAGCCAGAGCAATCACCGGGAGGGCTTTTCCAATCCCCTGGCAAAAGCTGCGGAGTGACCGGGCCAGAAAGCCCCGGAACAGCACCAGCACAGCGGCAAAGCTGACCAGGTGATAGAGAAAATTCACCGCCGCACTTCCCAGCCCCCCTGCCAGCTGGGTGATGAGGCTGGGGAGCAGAAGCATCTGTAGGGCTAGCCAGAGCCAGCCGGTGCGTATTTCCTTTTCCGTCATATCTTATCCCAGCAGCTTTTTCAGCCGGTAGAGCTCGTTCATAGCCTCAATGGGGGTGAGGGTTTCCACATTGACGGCCCGGAGGGCGGCGGTCACCTGCTGGCCGGACAGGTCGGCCATGCTCACCTGGTCATCCTCCTTGGGAGCAGCCGGGGCGGCGGGCACCGTGCCGTTTTCCAGCTCGGCCAAAATTTCCCTGGCCCGGTTGACCACCCCGGCAGGGAGCCCGGCCAGCTTGGCGACCTCGATGCCAAAGCTGTCGTCGGTGGCACCGGGGACAATCCGGCGCAGGAAAATCATCTGCTCCCCCCGCTTCTTCACGGCGATATTGTAATTTTTTACATTGGGCAGCTTGGACTCCATGGTGGCAAGCTCGTGGTAGTGGGTGGCAAACAGTGTCTTTGCCCCCAGCTTTTTGGGGTTGGCTGCAAATTCCAGCACCGCCCGGGCAATGGCCATGCCGTCGTAGGTGGAGGTACCCCGGCCAATTTCGTCTAAAATCAGCAGGCTCCGGCTGGTGGCGTATTTCAGAATGGAGGCCACCTCTGCCATCTCCACCATAAAGGTGGACTGGCCCGAGGCCAAATCGTCACTGGCGCCAATCCGGGTGAACACCCGGTCCACCAGCCCAATCCGGGCACTTTTGGCAGGGACGAAGGAGCCCATCTGGGCCATCAGCACAATCAGGGCCACCTGGCGCATATAGGTGGACTTACCGGCCATATTGGGGCCGGTGATAATGGCCACCTGGTTGTCCGCCGCCCCCAGCTCGGTGCTGTTGGGGACAAAGAGGCTGTCCTTCAGCATGGCCTCCACCACGGGATGGCGGCCATCGGTGATGGAAATTTCCTGCCCCAGGGTAATCTCCGGGCGGCAATAGCCCCGCTGGGCTGCCACGGAGGCCAGAGAGCACAGGGCATCCACGGCGGCAACCGCCATGGCGGTCAGCTGCACCCGCTCGGCCCCCTGGGCCAGATGGTTGCGTAGCCGGGTAAAAATATCATATTCCAGGGCGGTGAGCCGCTCCTTGGCGGTGAGCACCTGGGTTTCCAGCTCCTTCAGCTCCTGGGTGATGTAGCGCTCGCAGTTGGCCAGGGTCTGCTTGCGGATGTAGCGCTGGGGCACCTGGTCGGCAAAGGACTTGGATACTTCAATATAGTAGCCGAAGACCCGGTTGTAGCCCACCTTCAGGGTGCGGATGCCGGTTTTCTCCCGCTCATCGGCTTCGATGGCGGCAATGGTGCCGGAGCCTCCCTCCATGATATCCCGGAGCTTGTCCGCCTGGGCATCGGCCCCCCGGCGGATGATGCCCCCCTCCCGCACGGTCAGGGGAGGCTCGTCTACAATGGTCTTTTCAATCAGCCGGACATAGTCCTCCATGGGGTCAATGCCCCGGTCCAGCTGGGTGAGCATGGGACATTTCAGCTGGGCCAGCTGCTGCTTCACCTGGGGCAGTCCCCGGAAGCCCCGGGCAAGCCCCAGCAAATCCCG
Source organism: uncultured Eubacteriales bacterium (assembly GCA_900549495.1). Classification (GTDB taxonomy): domain Bacteria; phylum Bacillota; class Clostridia; order Oscillospirales; family Oscillospiraceae; genus Faecousia. The sequence goes on from UROL01000158.1 coordinate 3,439, forward strand.
GCAGTTGACGGTGCCGGTGACCACCCGGGTGATAACCCGCTCCATGTCCGTCACCTGCTTCAGGGCCTCTTCCAGCTCCCCACGGACAATGGGGGTCTGCACCAGCTCCTCTACAGCGGCCTGCCGCCGGGTGATTTCCCCGGCATCCAGCAAGGGCTTTTCCATCCAGCCCCGGAGCAGCCGCCCGCCCATGGGGGTGTGGGTTTTGTCCAGCACCCACAGCAGGGAGCCCCGCTTTTCCTTGGAGCGCATGGTTTCGGTGAGCTCCAAATTCCGCCGGGCATCCATATCCAGCTCCATAAATTTGCCGCCGGTGTAGTATTGCAGGCGGCGGATATGGGCCAGGTCATTTTTTTGCAGCTCCAGCAGGGTTTGCAGCAGCGCCCCGCTGGCGATAACCGCCAGGGGGAAGGTGGCAAGCCCCAGCTGGGCCACGGTGGCCTTGAAGTGGCTTTCCAGCAGCTGCTCACAGCGCTCCCGGCAGAACAGCTCCTGGGTTCCCTCGTCCACGCAGCAGCTGAGCCGGTGGAACAGGGCATCGTCAATCAAATCGGTGTCCACATACTGGCCGAAGCGCAGCACCTCACTGGGGGAGAACCGCCCCAGCTCCGAGGCCACGGCCTGGGCATCGGCGCAGGTAGTGGCGTAGAAGGCACCGGTGGATACGTCGCAGAAGGCCATGCCGTAGCGGTGATTCTCCCCATAGACACAGGCCATATAGTTGTTTTTGTTCTCGTCCAGCATACAGCTTTCCGTCACGGTGCCGGGGGTGACAATTCGGGTGATGTCCCGCTCCACCAGTCCCTTTACCTCCTTGGGGTCCTGCATCTGCTCGCAAACGGCTACCTTATAGCCCTTTTGCACCATCCGGGCAATATAGGCATCCACGCTGTGATAGGGCACGCCGCACATGGGGGTCTGCTCCTCCTTGGGCTTGCTCCTGTCCCGGGTGGTCAGGGTCAAATCCAGCTCCCGGGCGGCCAGCATGGCATCCTCGTTGAACATCTCATAGAAGTCGCCCAGGCGGAAGAACAGCACGCTATCCTTGTTTTTCTCTTTCAGCGCTCGGTACTGCTGCTGCATGGGGGTCAGCTCTGTATCTTTTGCAGCCATTTTTGTTCCTCCTTTTTGGGTTATTCCGCCAGCTGGCCTACCAGGCTCCAGGTGGTAGCGCCGGTGATTTTCAGCCTCCGGAAGGAGCCAATCAGTGCATCCTCCCCGGCAAAGCGCACCAGTCTGCCCCCCTCGGTGCGGGCGGTGAGCTTCTCCCCCTCCCGGCCATCCACCAGGCAGCGCAGCTCCCGGCCGATGCTGTCTCTTATACACATCTCCGAGCCCACGAGACCGAGGCTG
>UROL01000159.1 GCA_900549495.1 uncultured Eubacteriales bacterium
GCGGAAGCGTTGCAGGGGGCTGGGTAGCCGCTGGCAGCGTTTCCCAGGTGGGAACCGCCGGTTCGTCGGCCCGGTTTACCAGGTAAAAAATAGCAGCCAGGGCGCAGATTTCCGCCAAAATAGCGGCAATCAGCTTTCTTTTCATGGTGTCTCCGGCTCCATTCCGCACTGGGCAATCCGCTTGCTCAGCCAATTACCCCGGAGATATACAATCAGGAAGACCAGCGCCGCCAGCACCCAGCTGATGGGATAGCTGAGGGTAAGCATTTTCAGCGTGTGCCAGCGCCGCACCACCGTCAGCAGCCATAGCACCCGGAACAGGCAGACGCAGCTGCCGGTGATTGCCGTAGGCATCAGGGAATTGCCCACCCCTCGCATGGTACCGGCAAAGACCTCAATGGGCATGAAAATCACATTGTAGGGAGTGATGGAAAGCATAATCATGCTGCCCACCGCCACCACCTCCGGGTTGTCCGTATAGATACCCAGAATTCGGGTGCGGAAAACCAGCAGCAGGGCCGCCACCGCCCCCACCAGCACCACACTCATGCCCAAGCAGGTCCAGGCCCCCTGGCGAATGCGCCGGTATTTCTGTGCGCCGAAGTTCTGGCCCACAAAGGTGGTAATGGCCACGCCAAAGGCACCGCAAATCATCCAGGTAATGGAGTCCGTCTTGCCATGGGCTGTCCAGGCGGCCATGGTAATGTCCCCGAAGGAATTGATGCCGGACTGGATGAGGATGTTGGAAAAATCAAAGGTGACAAATTGCAGCCCCGCCGGAACGCCAATCCGCAGAATCCGGCCCATCAGGGAGCCCTCGATACGCAGCTTTTTCAGCTCCAGCCGATTCTCCGGCATCCGCATCAAAACAAGAATGGGCAGCACAGCGCTGATTAGCTGAGAGAGGATGGTGGCCCAGGCCGCACCGGCCACGCCCATCCCCAGCACCGCCACAAACAGCAGATCCAGCACCACATTCAGGATGCAGGTCACCAACAAAAACAGCATGGGGCGCTTGGAATCTCCCATGGCCCGCAGGATGCCGGCTCCCATGTTATAGACCACGGTGCCGACGGAGCCGGCGAAATAAATTCGAAGATATGTGGTGGCATCCTCCATGCAGTTTTCCGGCATGTTCATCATACCCATCACCTTGTCCCCCAGGCCCACGCCCAGCAAGGTGAGCATCACGCCCAGCACCACGGACAATGTCACGCCGGTATGAATGGCATCGTCAATCCCCTTCCGGTCCCCTGCGCCGTAATACTGGGACAGCACCACCGTTGCGCCGGAGCTGACCCCGATGAAAAAGCCGTTGGTCATGTTCACCAGGGGGCCGGTGGCACCCACTGCCGCCAGAGCCTCGGTGCCCACCAGGCGGCCGACAATGATGGTATCCACGGTGTTGTACATCTGCTGAAAGAAGGTTCCCAGCAGAATGGGGAAGAAAAATACCAGCAGCTGTTTCCAGATTACCCCCTCGGTAATCTGGGTCTGCTTTGTCTGCGTCTGCATCTGTCCAAAAACTCCTTTCGGTATTCACCGGGATTCTATCACGTTCCGCCGGAAAAGTCCACCGCATTTCAAAATTTCCCCTGCCAAAAAGAAAAGCGGCAGCCACCAGGGATTTTTCCCGGCAGCTGCCTTTGAATTTTTATCTATGCGCCTTTTTTGGTGCGGGAATTCAGCAGCACATACAGGCCAATCAGCACCAGAATACTCCCTGCAAGAATCAGATACATGGCAGGCAGCCCCACCCTGGTGCCCAAAAAATACACATTGCAGTCCACACTGTCCCGGATGCTCTGCACCACCTCTTCCGGGAAGCCCAGGCGGCGCATTTCCGCAAAGCTGCCCTCCATAGCGCAGTTGCGCAGAATGCTGGTGCCATAGGTACCGGGCAGGAAGGATATCACCCTTTGCAGCCCCGCCGAGAAGCTGGAGATGGGCATATATGCTCCGCACACGAATCCGTAGCCGGAGCTGACAATGGTGCCCACCGCACTGGCCTGCCCCTGGGTGGACAGGGGAAAAACGATGCAGGAGGACAGCGCCGTGCCAAACAGCACCAGCAGCACTACGCCGCCAATCAGCCCCGCCACATCCCCGGCAGACAGATACCAGCCGGTAAAGCCCAAATACACCAGGCACATGGCCACGGCAAGCAGCGCAATTATCAGGGCGGAAATCAGGGAAGCCAGATAATAGCCCAGCGCCAGCACCGCCGGCTTGACCGGGGCAATGGTCAAATCATGCCGGGCCCCGCTGCTCTTGTCCTGCACCATCAGCAAATTGGAGCAGAAGGCCACGGTGACGCAGCTGACCGCCAGCAGGGAGCTGACCAGCTGCCCGCCTACGCAGCCGTTAATCAGTGCCTCCGGAACCCCTACCCCCGCTGCCCGCAGGGCGGATTGGAAGGAATCCACATAGACATTTCGCAAAAAGGTGGCATACAGCACCAGAAGAATCACTGGTGTAATCAGGGAAGTCAGGAACATTCCCTTGTCCTTGAAGTATAGCTTCACATTGCGTCCAATCAGCGTATTCAGTCCGGTCATTTTTCTGCACCCCCAGGAAGCTGTTTTCCGGTCACTGCCAAAAACACATCGTCCATTTTGCCCTTGGTTATCTCATAGTCCCGGAACAGCGCCGGATGCTGCACAATCAGCTCCGTTGCCGCAGCGGTGTTGGGCACCGCCACCCGGTAGCCATCCCGGAGGGCTTCGTAGGGTCTGCCCAGTCCCTGCACCTGCTGCTCCTGCACCCCATACAGGGTGATGTAATCGGCAGTATAGGTATTTTTCAGAGACAACGGCGTGCCCTCTGCCGCAATTTTGCCATGGTCCAGAATCACCACATGGTCGGCATCCGCCGCCTCCTCCATATAGTGGGTAGTGAGAAATACCGTCAGCTGCTCCTGCTTCCGAAGCTGCCCCACCACCTTCCAGAGGATGCTTCTGGTCTGGGGGTCCAGCCCGGTGGTGGGCTCATCCAGAATCAGAATTTTCGGCTGGTGCAGCAATGCCCGGGCAATGTCAATCCGCCGCCGCTGCCCGCCGGAGAGTCTGCCCACCGGGCGCTTCAGCAGCTCTTCAAATTCCAGCAGCTGTGCAAGGGCATCCAGCCGGGCTTCAAAGGCCCTGCCCGCAATGCCATACAGCGCCGCCCGGCTTTTCAGATTGTCTCGGACGGAAAGCTCCTTATCCAGCACCGAGCCCTGAAACACTACCCCCAGGCTGCGCTTGATTTCATCCAGACTGGTTTCCAGATTCTTGCCGCAAATAAAGACCCTGCCGCTGTCCTTTGGCAGCTGGCCGCAGAGAATATGGATGGTGGTGGACTTTCCTGCGCCATTGACCCCCAGGAAGGCAAACAGCTCCCCTTCTCTTACCCGGAAGCTCAAATCCTGCACCGCCGCCACCTTGCCATAGGACTTGTGCAGATGGTCGATTTCAATGATAGTTTCCATACCGGTTCCCCTTTCTGCTTTTTATGGCTGCTCCGGCTGGCAGAACCGGTGCCGCAGGCCAAAATAAACATCCGATAGCATCTGGCTCACCTGCTCCTCATCCCAGGGCAGATAGCCGGTGGCCAGGGCCGAAGCGATACCATGGACAAAGAGCCACATCTCCCCATGGAAGCGGGCTGCCTGTTCTTCGTCCAGCCCCAGCCTCTGCTGGAGCAGATTCAGAATTGGGCGGACGGATTCCCGGTCGTCTATTCTCCCCTCGCCGGAGCGGTCCCGCATAAACAGCAGCTTAAACAGCTCCTGCTCCTCCAACGCAAAGCGCATATAGGCCATGCCGCTGGCCTTATAGGGGGGATACTCCCCGGCGTGCATAGCCGTCTCGATGCGGCGGCTGTATTCCTGGGCCGCCGCCTGACTCACGGCGGCCTGCACCGCCTCCATGCTGTCGAAGTGGCTGAAGATTGGCTTGGGCGAGGTGCCCAGCTGCTCCCCCAGGGCCCGGGCTGTCAGGGCCCCAATGCCCCGCTGCCGAGTCAGCGTCAGGGCGGCATCCAAAATCTGCTCCCGGGTAAACATATAGTGCCGTGGCACAGCATCGCCCCCCCTTATAAAGAAACGTATGTGTCGCAACATCGTTTTTCAATTGTATCGCTGTATGCCTCCATTGTCAAGGGTTTTTCCTGCCGCACCTGCAAAAAGCCGAGCCAGTGGCATCACCGGCTCGGCTTTTTGGAATTTCATATTATCGGATTCTTCTGCGAAAGGCAGCAGCCAGCACCAATGCCGCCAGCAGCACCCCCAGGCTGATACCGTACCAAAGCAGGTTATCCGCCCTGGTGGAATTTGCTGTGGGCTGGGTCTCCCCGCCGGGGAAATTTCCCCCGCCCCTGCGGCCAATATCCCCGCCAGGCCCGGCATTCCCCGGTGACTGTCCTTCACCGGTGGGCTTCTCCCCTGTCTGCTGGGTGGGAGCCCCCTGGAAGTTGGCTTCCTCCATCCCACTTGGGCCCTCCGGGGCGCTGCCCCCCTCCATTGGCCCCGGGAACTGCCCGCCGTCCATCGCCTGGGGCGGCTGCATATTCTGAGGGGCCTGACCCTGCTTATCCCCCGGCGTTCCGCCGCCTCCTGATTGCATGGTGCCCATGGCGCTGATGCTGAGGTCGGAGGCATCCACCAGCTGGTCGCTGCTGCTTCTGGCCCCCTTGGTGGAGGGGATGGTGCCCGCCAGCTGCTCCCGGATGGACTGGCCCCGAAGGCGGACCACCTGATACAGGGTCTGGGCCGCCGTCTGGTAGGCATCGTAGGAGTAGAAG
>UROL01000160.1 GCA_900549495.1 uncultured Eubacteriales bacterium
CGAGATCAGCCTCGGTCTCGTGGGCTCGGAGATGTGTATAAGAGACAGTCCCGGGACAGCTCAAACATCACCGGCCCGGAAAGGCCCCACTCGGTAAATTGCAGCTCCCCCACCGACTGGCGCACCAGCGCCCCATTGTGAAGAATCTGTGCATGGCAGTTTGCCCGCACCCCCTTCAGAGACGTCACGCCCCCCCAGCTGGTTTTCACCTGCACCAGGGTGGGCCGTAGACGGGTGCAGCGATGGCCCAGGCTCCGCAGCAGCTTATAGCCGGACATGGAGCCCCCCAGCTTGGTACCCGCCAAGCCGCCGCAGGCGACAATCAGCCGGTGGCAATCCAGGCTCCCCTCCGGCCATTCCACCCGGAAGCCGGTGGCGGTTTTCTTCACCCGCTCCACCTCGCACCCCAGCTGCACCCGGATATTGGGCTTTTCCAGGGCAAAGCGCAGCACATCCACCACGGAATTGGCCTGGTCGGAATAGGGATACACCCGCCCGCTCTCCTCTGCCACGGTGTACAGTCCCATTTTGCGGAACCAGGCCAAAGTCTCCTCCGGGGGAAAGCTGCTCAGGGCGTATTCATGAAAGCCGGGGGCATCCCCATGGTAGCCCCCCTGGGATGCATAGAGATTGGTAAGATTACAGCGCCCATTTCCGGTGGCCTGGAGCTTGCGCCCCAGCCGGGCCTGACGCTCCAGCAGCACCACCTGGGCCCCGGGATTTTCCGCCGCCGCCAGCGCCGCCGCCATGCCGGAGGCACCGCCGCCGATAATTGCAATCAACATAGGGTTTCCTCAATTCTGTGGATTTGCACCCATTATAGCGTATTTCCCCCCGCTTCACAAGGGGGATTTCCGTTTCCCCCGGGGCGGGGGCGGCACATTGTTTTGCCCCTTGCAGTTGTTTTCGGGGTATGGTATACTGACATGGCATAGAAAAATCAGATTTCAACAAATTCCCCATGGCAGCAGTGCCGGGGGAGTAAGGATAAAGGAGAATCACCATGAAGGAATTCAAAATCATTGAAGTACCAAAAGGCAATTTCAAGAAGCTGTTTGAAACGGATTTTTCCAGTGTGGAGGCCCTGTTGGCCCAGCGCTCCGCAGAGGGCTGGGAGGTTGTCAGCGTATGCCCCAACGAATACATAGGGAATATGGCCGGTGGAATTCTGATCACCCTACAGCGGGAGCGGCCGTAATTTCCCGGGGCTTCGGCATAGGAAATTGCAGCGTGCCTTTTGGCAATGGGAGCCAGGTTTTAAGATACTGCTATGAATCGTACAAATATCGAAAAAATTGCAAAAAACACCGAGGATCGGCTGCTTCTTGCCAAGCTATGGGACAAGATGGATACCGGAATGCGAAAGAACATTCTGGCCGCCACCTGCTTTCTCTCCCCCCGGGAGCTGGAGCTAAGCCGGTATCTCTTCGGCACGCCGGAGGGGCTACAGGAATTCGGCGGCTACGAGGACGCCCAGCGAAAAATGCTGGTATACCTGCCAGACTATCTGGACGAAACTGCCCTGACCGAAGAAGGCAGCCCCCTGGTGTGCCTCCGGGCCACCTTTTACCAGGGGGACAGCCCCAGCCACCGGGATTTTCTGGGGGCGCTGATTGGCGCCGGTATCAGCCGGGAGAACATCGGTGACATCTGCGTGGGGAAGGGTACCTGCGATTTCTTCGTCACTGCCACCGTTGCCCCCTTCCTGTTGCAGAGCTTCACCGGGGCAGGGCGCACCCATCTGCATTTGGAGCAGATTCCCCTGAGCCAGGTTCAAGTCCCCGACCCGGAGATAAAGGAAATCCGGGATACCCTGGCTTCCCTGCGCCTGGACAGCGTGATTTCCGCCGGTTTCCGCATTGGGCGGAGTCTCGCCAGCACCTATGTCACTGCCGGAAAGGCCGCCATTGACGGTCTGCCCTGCGAAAAACCGGACAAGCCGGTAAGTGAAGGCTGCAAAATCTCCGTGCGGGGGCTGGGCAAAATCAAGCTGGCAAAAATCAACGGAACCACCAAAAAAGACCGCATCAGTGTGGTCATCCATCAATATGTCTAAGGCGGCAGTGCCGCCGGACAATGGCGCAGGGGGCTGCTGCCGATACGGTAGTTCCCTCCCCCGCCCGGTTCGTTACCGATTCAAAACCACTTTTGCCCAATTACGGAGCAAAAACAGACATTTTAATGCAAGAGGATATATCATATGGAAGAAATGAAAATGAACGATGTGATTGCCCGCATCAATGAGCTGGCCCACAAGGCCAAGGTGGAGGCGCTAACCCCCCAGGAGCTGGCCGAGCGGGACAAGCTGAGAAGAATTTATATCGACTCCGTCAAGGCAAACCTGACGGGGCAGCTGGACAACACCTATCTGCTGCGCCCGGACGGCACCAAGCAGAAGCTGGAGAAGAAGAAATGAGTCTGCGGCAGGAAATTGAGAATTTCCGCCCCCAGAATGCGCAGGAGCAAATAGACAAGCAGGCCCTTTTGCAGTGGCTGGATTCCGGGGTGGATATATTCACCCGGCAATGCACCGCCGCCCATCTGACGGCCTCTGCCTGGGTGGTTAGCCCCGACCGGAAACAGGTGCTGATGATTTATCACAACATCTACCACTCCTGGGCCTGGATGGGGGGCCACGCCGACGGCATGACGGATTTGCGTGCCGTTGCCGAAAAAGAGGTGGGGGAGGAGTGCGGACTGACCCGGCTGAAAAGCCTCTGCCCCGGCATTTTCTCCCTGGAGGTGCTGACGGTGGACGGCCACGAAAAGCGGGGGCAGTATGTGGGCTCCCATCTGCATCTGAACGTCACCTATCTGTTTGAAGCCGACCCCAGCGCCCCGGTATTCATCAGGCCGGACGAAAACAGCGGGGTGCGCTGGTTCCCTGTGGAGGAAGTCTCCCAGCGGGTCAGCGAGGTCTGGATGCGGGAGCGGATTTATGCCAAGCTAATCCACCGGGTATGCCGGGAATATCCCCCAGGGAAGGAGCTTCTATAAATGGAATTTCTGCCTGTCAGCAAGCAGGAAATGATGGATCGCGGCTGGGAACAGTGCGATTTTGTATATGTATGCGGGGATGCCTACGTGGATCATCCCTCCTTCGGTCATGCCATTATTTCCAGAATTCTGGAAAGCCACGGCTACAGCGTGGGCATTATCTCCCAGCCGGACTGGAAAAATCCCAAGTCCATTGATGTCTTCGGCCGCCCCCGGCTGGGCTTTTTGGTCAGCGGCGGCAACATGGACAGCATGGTAAACCACTATTCCGTGTCCAAGCACCGGCGGAAAACCGATGCCTTTACCCCCGGCGGGGTGATGGGCAAGCGCCCGGACTATGCCACCATTGTCTACTGCAACCTCATCCGCCAGACCTACAAGGATGTGCCCATTCTGATTGGCGGCATCGAGGCCAGCCTGCGGCGGCTGGCCCACTATGACTATTGGTCCGAGAGCATGAAGCGCTCCATCCTATTGGACTCCCAGGCGGATTTACTGATGTATGGCATGGGGGAGCGGAGCATTGTGGAAATTGCCGAGGCGCTGAACTCCGGCATGGACGTAAAGGACATCACCTATATCGACGGCACGGTGTTCAAGACCGCCCAGCTGGACGACAGTCTGCCCACCCTGGTGCTGCCCTCCTTTGAGGAATTGAAGCAGAATAAGCGGGCCTACGCCGAGTCCTTCAAAACCCAGTACGGCAACTGCGACCCCTTTACCGCCAAGCGGCTGGCAGAGCCCTACGGCAAGGAATATGTGGTGCAGAATCCCCCTCAGAAGCCTCTGACCATGGAGGAAATGGATGCGGTGTACGATCTGCCCTATTGCCGCACCTATCACCCCAGCTATGAAAAGCTGGGAGGCGTTCCCGCCATTGAGGAGGTAAAATTCAGCCTGGTGAGCAACCGGGGCTGCTTCGGTGCCTGCTCCTTCTGCGCCCTGACCTTCCACCAGGGAAGAATTGTCCAGGTACGCAGCCATGAATCCATCCTCAAGGAAGCGGAGCAAATGGTGCAGGACAAGGACTTCAAGGGCTACATCCACGACGTGGGGGGCCCCACCGCCAATTTCCGCCACCCCGCCTGCGCCAAGCAGATGACCAAGGGTGCCTGCGGCGGGCGGCAATGCCTGTACCCCACCCCCTGCAAGAACATCAATGCCGACCATTCCGACTATGTGGCGCTGCTGCGGAAGCTGCGGAAAATCCCCGGGGTCAAGAAGGTGTTCATCCGCAGCGGCATTCGCTTTGACTATCTGCTGGCAGAGCAGAAGCAGACCTTCTTCCGGGAGCTGGTGCAGTATCACGTGTCCGGTCAGCTGAAGGTAGCCCCGGAGCATGTTTCCGATGCGGTGCTTTCCCGGATGGGCAAGCCCAGAAATGCGGTGTATAACCGGTTTGTGGAGCAGTATTTCGCCCTGAGCCGTCAGTACGGTCTGGAGCAGTATCTGGTTCCCTACCTCATGTCCAGCCACCCCGGCTCCACTATGAAGGAGGCGGTGGAGCTGGCGGAATACATCCGGGACATGGGCTACAACCCCGAGCAGGTGCAGGACTTCTACCCCACCCCCTCCACGTTGTCCACGGTGATGTACTACACCGGTCTGGACCCCCGCACCATGGAAAAGGTGTATGTGCCCACCGACCCCCACGAAAAAGCCATGCAGCGGGCGCTGATTCAGTACCGCAACCCCAAAAACTACTACCTGGTGAAGGAAGCGCTGCTGGCTGCCCACCGGGAGGATT
>UROL01000161.1 GCA_900549495.1 uncultured Eubacteriales bacterium
CTCGCTTGGAAATATGGTTGAGCTGAAAATGCTCCCCATCGAACGCCATCTCACCGGAATCGGCGGTCTCCAGAAAATTGATGCAGCGCAGCAGGGTCGTCTTACCGCCGCCGCTCTGGCCAATGATTGCGATTACGTCCCCCTTGTTCACGGAGAGCTCCACACCCCGCAGCACCTGGGTATCGCCAAATTTCTTGGCAACATTGCGAACTGTCAGCATGTTCTGTCCCCCTTAAAAGCCATAGGCTGCCAATTTCTTTTCACACACAGCCTGGAGCTTGGTCAGCACAGTGCAGAACAGCAGATAGATGATTGCCACCTCGATATACAGTGCCAGATGCTCATAATACCGGGAGGCAATGCGCTGTGTCACCATGAACATCTCCATTACCGTAATATTGGCAGCCAGAGAGGTGTCCTTGAGCATGGAAATCAGGGAATTGGACAGGGGCGGAAACGCCGTGCGGAAGGCCTGGGGCAAAACCACATGCCACATGGTTTGCAGCCAGTTCATGCCTACACACATTCCTGCCTCCATCTGCCCCTGAGGAATGGACTCTATGGCGGCGCGCATGGTTTCGGCGCAATAAGCCCCCTCGTTGATGGAGAACACCAGCACTGCCGTGGGGAAGGGCTCCAAGACCACCCCCAGATTGGGCAGCCCATAGAACACCACATACAGCTGCACCAGCAGCGGAGTGCCCCGGACAACCCAGATATAAAACCGCACCAGCTGCTGCAGAACCGGCACCTTGGCCACCCGAATCATGGCAGCAATCACCGCAATCACCAGAGCGATGGAAAACGAAATCGCCGTCAGAGGGATGGTCATTTTCAGTCCGGGCAGCAGCATTTTGGGAAAGGATGCTATCAGAATATTAACAAGGCGGTTGGACGCAAGCTGAGAAAAAAAGCTGCTCAGGCTTTCTATCATAATGTATGGCACTCCTTGCACACAGGTGAATCGGGCCGTCGGCTCCGGCGGGAGCAGTCTCCCCCGGGCAGACAATACAGACGGCAGCGGTGCAAATCCACACACCATCTCTCGGTATCATTATATCATCTTTTGTCAAGAGCCGGGACTAAAAAAATCAGGCGGGCACCCCAACATAGAGCGCCCGCCCGGTATTAAATTTTAGGCCGGATTTTTGCTGATGAGGAAGCCGCACTTACTGCACTTGATTACCGTCCAGGCCACATTCTCTTCATCCAGAATTTCCACAGCAGGGGCTGCCTCGTGGGATGTGATGTACCAGCGGATTACATGGCTGCAATCCGCACAATGCACCTGCGCCTTCTGGCAGGCATCCTCTGTTGATACAGAGGAGAAGGTGGTAGCGCCGTTGGTATGGGCGTAGTACTGGATATCGCAGGTTTCGCCGCACTGGGCGCACCTACTAACCAGGGCATAGCAATATGGGTGGTGGGTCTCGTCCTTCAGCAGGTTCCCTGCGGCATCCAGCTCCGGTGCCTCCGTATTGAATTCCTTCACCTGGGGCCCCGGAGTATGGCCGGTGGCGGGAATCACCGCCTGTTCCTTGACGATTTCGCCGCAGACAGAGCACACAGAGCCCTCGGTCAGGCCGGTTTCCGTGCAGGTGGGGGCGACTGCCGGGAGCACCGCAGGGGTGTGGGGCAGCTTGGGAATCTTCCGCTGGGGCACCATTACATGGCTGCAAATCTGGCAGGCTATCCCCTCGGTCCAGCCGAAGCTGGAGCAGGTGGGTTTTACCTCTGCCAGGCCTCCCCGAGTATGGGGCAGCGCCGGAATCACCTGGCAGGGCTCCAGGATTTCACCGCATACAGAGCACACGGAGCCATCCGTCCAGCCGTCCCGGAAGCACATGGGATAGATGCCGTGAATCACTTCGGGGGTGTGAGGCAGCTTTGCAATCACCTTCTGAACCGTCAGCACGGTACCGCAGACACTGCATTTGCTACCCTCAGTCAGCCCGGTGGCGGTGCAGGTGGCCTCTTTGCCGGGGATGGAAACCGGGGTATGGCTGCGCTTGGGTGTTTCCTCCTGGGCTGTCAGCACCGTGCCGCAGACGCTGCATTTGCTGCCCTCAGTCAGTCCGGTAGCAGTGCAAGTCGTCTCCTTGCCGGGGGTAGTCTCAGGCGTGTGGCCAAGAGCGGGAATTTCCTGCTGCTCGGTGAGGATTTTGCCGCAGACGGCGCAGCGGTTTCCCTCGGTCAGGCCGGTCTGGGTGCAGGTTGGCGCAACCTGGGCAATGGTCTCAGGTGTATGAGCCAAAGCAGGGATTGTCTCTTGCCGCTGAATCCAGCGCTTGCAAACTTCACAGCGCAGACCATCGGTCAACCCGGGGCGGATGCAGGTAGGTGCTCTGCCTGTCACAGTCCGGGGGGTATGCTCTGCCATAGGAACAGGCTGGGCCTCTTTCAACTCCTTGCCGCAGACAGTGCAGCGGATGGACTCTGTGCATCCTTCCTTGGTGCAGCTAGCCGGGACGGCAGGGGTCACTTCCTCAGTGTGGGAGGCCATTGGGATGGACTTGGGCTCCTGCAGCAGCTTGCCGCAGACGGCGCAACGGACGCTCTCCGTCAGGCCGGGCCGGGTACATGTGGGTTCCCGGCCGGGAATGGTCTTTGGCGTATGGCCCAGGGCCGGAACCGTCTCCTGGGGTGTCAGTGTCTCGCCGCAGACGGCGCAGACGCTTCCCTCGGTAAGCCCGGTCTTTTCACAGGTGGGGGCCACGGCGGGCACTGCCTGGGGCTGGTGTCCATGGGCAACCACCAGGCTCCCCTCTTCAATCACCTGGCCGCAAACCAGGCAGCGGGTATCACCGATAGCCCCATCGGCGGTGCAGGTGGGCTGGGTATCCGGTAGCTTCTCCACCTGGTGCCCCTTGGCCGGGATGTCCTCTTGGGGTACCAGAATCTGGCCACATACAGCGCAGATTTCACCGGCAGTTTTGCCATCCTGAGTACAGGTGGCCTCCTGGGCCGGAAGAGCCTGAGGGGTATGCCCCAGGGCAGGGAGTGTCTCCTCTTCCACTGCGCCGCACAGGCTGCATTTCCGGGTGACGGTGCCATCCTCTGTGCAGGTGGGGTCGGTGCGTTGGATTTCCCCATAGTCATGGCCGGTTTCCAGCAGGTTAACCAGGGCCTCCTCTGTCAGGCAAAGGGTGTGGCCGTCCTCTGCATAGGCCAGCAGCTGCTCCAGCACAGCGCCGGGCAATCTTCCATAGGGAATTTCCAGAACGGGAGCGCCGGTGCCGCCGGTTTTCACAACGCCGTCCCAGGCCTCCGTCCCTTCCCAGGAATTGCTGTCGATTTCATCTGCCAAAACGAAGGAGGATTTCTTCCCCTCCTCAGAAATCAGCAAAGCCTGGCCGGGCTGGGCGCTGGCCTTGGTGCCATCTTGCAGCAGCTGTGCCTCTGCGCCGCCCTGGAATACCTCCACCAGGGTAAAGCCATCCAGCTTGCTAACCCGGACGATGCCCTGAAGCAGAGAAATTACGCTGCCTTGGGTTTGAATCTGGAACAGCTCTCCATCCTTCAGGGGTTCATCCAGAGCAATCAGGACACTGCCGCCATCCAGATGGATTCTGGTTTTGCCGCTTTCCGGCTTGCCGGAGGCCTCCAGCTGAAGCTGGGAATTTTCCTGGACATGGATATGCTTATTGCCGTCGGCATTCAATGTCAGGCCTTCTTCCCCGCCGGTGCGTACTGCATCGGTGCTTTGGAGCATCAAGCCGGGCTCGGCACTCTGGGTGGACTGGTCCGGATGTATGATTTCACTGCCGCTTACGGACTCCACCTGGATTTCCCGGGAGAAATCCTTGGTGTTAATTTTCTCCGGTGTTCCCTTCTTTGAGCAGCTGCAAAGCAGCACGGAAAGAGCCAGCAGCAGCGGCAGCCATTTACGAAGCATCTTCATATTCTTCTCCTTTCAGCAAAGGGGCAGAACGTTGTCCTTTGCGCCATTCCTGGCGCTCCCCATGTTAATTTTATCCAAAAAAGGATACTTTCACCCTACACTTACAAAAACATTATAACATGAGTTGCGGAGATTGCAAGAATTATTCACAGAATTCTTCGTTCAAAACCAACATTTTTCAACATTTTTACCATTTCCAGATGAAACATTTCCCCTTCACGGAATTGGCTCAAAGGTTTGAAATCCGAAAAGAGCCAAAAAATCGGCCGGTGCACATGACACCAGCCGATATATTGTAGGCGAAACACACTTCCGGCATTTCGCCAATCTCTTATTTTCCCGTTGCCTGCTCCTGGGCACGAAGCAACTTGTCCACCTGGTCCAGATTAAAGACCTCCCGAACCTTCTTGTAGAATTCGGTGTAGTGGTAGCCGTTGTCAGTGTATCTCCAGCCGGAACCGGCGTAGGGGTCACGCCCGGTAAATACAGCGGTGGCATCCGGATGAATTTCCTTGAACTGCTTCTGCTCGTCTGCCCCCACTCGGGTCTGCTTGCAGAACAGATTCTGGATGGACAGACCGTCCAGGGGCATCAGACTGCTGACCTTGGTATAGCAGATGTTCAGATATTTCAAGCTGGCACAACCAGCCAGAGGGGTAATATCCGAGAGCTTCAGGCAGTTGGCAAGCTCCAAATACTCCAGCTTCTTGCAATTTTCAAAGCCGGAAAGGTCACTGGCAGCACACCCGGAGAGAATCAGGATTTCCAAATCCGGCATGTAGCCGATGAAGCTCAAATCCGTCAGGGTGTCGTTGTGGCC
>UROL01000162.1 GCA_900549495.1 uncultured Eubacteriales bacterium
ATCAGCCTCGGTCTCGTGGGCTCGGAGATGTGTATAAGAGACAGGAATGGGTGCGGGTCAGCGACGGCGGCCCTGCCCTGAAAGTGAGGGTGAAACTGGGATGAAAGAACTCAGCCTTTTGCTCCGGGAGAACCCCGGGGTAACCGATTATAAAATCAATATCCACCAGAAAAAGAGCTACGAAATGTTCTTTGTCAAGGGTAAGCTGGAAACCGTCCGCTGCACCGATACCTGCGACACCAATGTGACGGTATACGCCGCCCATGGGGAGTATCTAGGCAACGCAGAGTTCCCTGTCTACCCCTCTACCACCGAGGAACAGGTGAAGGAGCTGATTGGCGAAGCGGTGCAAAAGGCGCTGCTGATTTGCAACAAGCCCTATTCTCTCCCGGCGGAGGAAGCGGGAGAATATTATGTGCAGAGCAATTTCTCCGAGTTCTGCCCGGATGCTCTGGCGGCAGTGGTGGCCAATACGGTGTTCGATGCCAACCGGATTACCAACGGCTCCCTTAACGCCGTGGAGGTATTTGTGAACCGGCACCACGAAACCGTGACCAACAGCCGGGGCCTGCAAAAGAGCCAGACCCGGTACGATGCCATGGTAGAGGCCATCCCCACCTACAATGGCCGGGAGCAGAGCGTGGAGCTGTATGAGCAGTACAATTTCAGCAACCTGGACGAGGAGGTTCTGTACCAGGAGATTGCCGACATGATGGCCGCCGTAAAGGCACGCTATGAAGCCGTCAAGCCCCAGCAGCCCCTGGACTGCAAGGTGATTTTCCACAAGCAGGAGATTGAAACTCTGGTCGCTCCCATTGCCAGCGCCCTGAACTATGCCTCGGTATACAGCCACACCACCATCTTCCGCAAGGGAGATGCCATTCAGAAGGAGCCCACCGGCGACCGAATCCAGCTGACCATGGCCGGAGCCCTAAAGGGCAGCGTCCGCAGCTCTCAATTCGACAGCGACGGCATGTCCCTGGGACAGACGCAGATTGTAAAGGATGGCACTGCCGTCAACTACTATGGCAGCAACCGGTTCGGGCAGTATCTGGGGGAGGCTCCCACCGGCAGTCTGCCCTGCATCCATCTGGCCCTGGGCACCCTGCCCGAGGCGGAAATGAAGACAGGCAGCTATCTGGAAGTGGTTTCCATGTCCGGCCTACAGGTGGACTTCTTCAGCGACTACATCGGCGGCGAAATTCGCCTGGCCTACTACTGCGACGGAAAGACCTGCATCCCTGTCACCGGCATTTCCATCTCCGGCTCCCTGAGCAAGGCATTGCAGACCATCCGCTTCTCCACTGAGGAAGCCATCTACAATGCGTATGTAGGGCCCGGAAAGGCGCTGCTGGACAATTTGAAGATTTTCTAAACGTTGACCATAGAAAAAGCAGACCTTTTCCCATGGATATTCCATGGGGCAGGTCTGCTTTTTTATACAATTCTACGCAAATCCCAGCTGCCCAACCGGCAGGCAGGTAAAATCGGACAGTTCCTCTTGGCCGATAAGGCAGGCGCCCATTTGCGATAGCTCTGCGGCGGCCTTGCTTCCGTCCCGGAAGCAATACAGCGGGGTCCACTGGCGGTGGAGATTCTGGATGCTCCCATCCCAGGTGCCTCCCCTGCCAAAGCTGCACTGGGCCACAAAGGTGGCCGCCCCCATAGCGTGGATTACCCGGTTGCGATGCAGGGCCCGGGGGACGGAGAAAAGCTCGTCGAAATCCTCTTCACTGAGGAAGAGCTGATGATTGCCCGGGCAGCGCTCTTCCAGAGAATCCGCCACTACGCTGATAACCCAGCCCCCGGCCTCCAGGCAGGCTGCCTGGGCCACGCTGTCCGCCCCCCGGGCATTGCCGGAGATGAGGGCATAGCCCTGCCGGGCGGCCTGAGCCCCCACCTGCCGGGCGAATTTGCGGTTTTCGTCCTGCAAATCCCGGCTGCCCACCAGGGATACGGCGGGCATACGCAGAATGTCACAGTTTCCCTTGGCCCACAGGCACCCCGGGGCATCCAGCCCCAGACGTTGGCGCAGGGCCGCCGGATAGGTATCCGTAACCCGGGTAATGGCAGTACAGCCCAGCCGTTTGGCCTTGGAAAGGTAGGCCTCCAGCAGAAGGGTATCCTCCAAAAGGCGCAAGACTCGCTCCGCCAGCTGCTTCTCCAAGCCCAGGGACAGCAAATGGGCCATAGTCAGCTCTTGGGTGCCCTGGGCCTCCGGCAGATATGCCGCACGCTGAGCCAGCAGCCGCAGCTGAGCCGTGCTGAGGGGTCTTCTATCCGGGTTTCCCAGCTTGCTGGAAAGAAGAAGGTAACCGCATTCCCGGGGGTTCATTTGAACCGCCTCTTCGGCGCAGCAGGAGCCTTGACCTCCTCCGGAGTCAGGGTACCGTCGGCGTTCAAAACCATGGGCTGAATCCGGTAATTGGAGAATTTGGCAATTTCATCCAGCTTGGCCTTTTCCGGGAAATTGCTGACCATGCTCCAGGCGGTTCCCTTCCGCTTGGCCCGGCCGGTTCTGCCAATCCGGTGGACATAGTATTCATTTTCCTCCGGGATGTCGTAGTTGATGACACACTCCACATCGTCCACGTCAATGCCCCGGGAGGCCACATCCGTGGCAATCAGCACCGGCAGCTTTCCGGCCCGGTAGCGCTGCATGGTCTTCTCCCGCTGGCTCTGGCGGATATCGCCGTGAAGGCAGTCGCAATCCAGGCCGGCCTGCTGGTACTCGTCACAGAGCCGCTGGCACATGTGCTTTGTGTTGCAGAAAATCATCACCCGCTCATAGCCCTGGGTTCTCATCAGCCGCAGGGCAGTCTCCGCCTTTTCCAGGGGGGTGCAGGTCAGGCAGTATTGGTCGATATCCGGCCGGTCCTCCTGCTTCGGCTCTACAGTGATTTCCACCTCGTCCCGCTGGTACATCCAGGAGACAGTCATCACCTCCTGGGATATGGTGGCAGAAAACAGCCCCAGGTTCTTCCGGTTTTTAATCTTTTCAATGATTCTGGTAACATCCTTGAAAAAGCCCATGTCCAGCATCCGGTCGGCCTCGTCCAGCACAACCGTCTGGATTTTGTCCAGACGAATGGTCTTGCGGTTGTAGTGGTCCATCAGCCGCCCGGGGGTCGCCACAACAATCTGGGGCTTTTTCTCCATCTGCCGAATCTGACCGCCGATGCCTGCGCCGCCGTAGAGCACCGCCACCCGGATGCCGCTGAAATAGGTCAGCAGCCCCCGCAGCTCGTCGCCAATCTGGATGGCCAGCTCCCGGGTGGGGGCAAGAATCAGGCCCTGGACATCTGCGCAGTCCGCATCGATATGCTCAATCATGGGAATGCCAAAGGCAAAGGTCTTTCCGGTGCCGGTGGGTGCCTTGGCAATGACATCCTTCCACTGCAAAAAGGGGGGAATCGCCTCCGCCTGGATGGTGGTCGGATAGCCATAGCCCTTCTGCTCCAGGGCCTTCAGCATGGCCTCGGACAGGCCAAGGTCTTCAAAGGTAATGTTTTTTTCTTCCATTTTCCTATTCCTTATATCTTTATCTGATTTCGATAGATGTAATTCTACCATTTATGCACCGCTTTTGCAACCTTCCTTTGCATTATTTCAGACTTAATAGAAAATTTATCTTTCGAAACCCGGCTTGCAGTGGACAAATGGGGAAAAATATGGTATATTAAGGTGCAATAGTTTGGACGCAGAGTCATATTTCCAAATTCCCATGGAACAATACATTGTACAGCCCTTTCAATTTTTGGAGGAAAAATTATGGTATACATGCTGCTTGGCCAAGGCTTCGAAGAAACCGAGGCAGTTGCCCCCCTGGATTTGCTGCGCAGAGCCGGCATTCCGGTGCTCACGGTGGGCATTAACGAAAAGGTTGTCTGCGGAAGTCACAAAATTCGAATGGAAGCGGACATCACACTGAATGAAATGGATTTGAGCACCATGGATATGATTGTCATCCCCGGCGGCCTGGGGGGCGTTGCCAGCCTGCGGGCCTGTCCCGGTGCTCTGGAGGCGCTGAAATTCGGCTGGGAGAACGGAAAATATGTGGCTGCCATTTGTGCCGGGCCTACCGTTCTAGCCGACCTGGGGATTACTGACGGCCTTCGTGCCACCTGCTACCCCGGGCAAGAGGAGAATATGGGCGCTGCCATTATGCAGGAAAACCAGTCCTGCGTCACCGATGGCCGCCTGATTACCGGCACTTCCGCCGGATGCGCCATTCCCTTTGGCCTGGCCCTGGTAGAGGCCTTGAAGGGCAAGGATATGGCTGAAAAAATCAAAGAACAAATCGTTATTCGATAATGGAGGAATTCCCAATGAGTTTTGATCCCAATTCGGATCAGCAGGAGCAGGGCCCCGATTCCCTGGAGCAAGCCCCTGAGCAGCAGGAGCAGTCCCCGCTGATGCCGCCGGATGCCTTCCCCCAGGGGGAGGATACCGCTTCCCTTCCGGAAGAGCCCCCCCAGGAAGACCCGCAGCCCACAGAGGCGGGGGGTGCATTTGCCAGCTTGGATGCGCCGGAAGAGGATGCCCCCATCTCCTACCGGGGCAGATTTGCCGCACCGCCTGCTTCCGGCGAGGCAGACGAGCCAATGG
>UROL01000163.1 GCA_900549495.1 uncultured Eubacteriales bacterium
CAGCGTCAGATGTGTATAAGAGACAGGTCTTGTAGTCCTCGTTGCGGGCGGACAGCACCAGGATATTCTTGCCCTGGAGAGCCTCGGCAATCTTGCTGAACAGCTCGCCGTCCTTCTCGATGTTCTTGCAGCCCATAACAACGATGGGCATGGTCACGGCATCGGCCACGGCCTTGGCATCGGCCACGCAGTCAGCCACGGAACGGTTCTTGCCGTTGGGGTCTGCGGACTCGAAGTGCAGGCACAGGAAATCGGCACCGGGCATGGTCTCGGCACGCTTGGCGTAGTCGGCCATGGTGGTGCAGCCGGCGTAGAATTCCTTCAGGCCGGGAACGTTCCATTCGTTTGCACAGTCGGAGATTTCGATACCGATTTTGGGTGCATTCTCGATAGGAGCGTCAAAGGTGTAGAAGGGCAGCACATTCTGACCGCCGAGGACGATTGCCTTGTCGCCGGTGCCCAGGGTAACGGCGTTAATTGCGCCGCGGTATGCCACCTTCTTGGGTGTAAATGCCATTTTGATGTTTCCCCCTTGTTTTTACTTTCTTGTGGAATAAAGTTTTATTCACGGGAATCGCTCTGCAAAAGGCTGTTGCCTCAGCACTCCGGCAGGGACGATTTTCCAATGCTCTGGGTCAGAGCCCTGGAAAATCGCACCTCACCGGCAGACAGAGAATTCCCGAGGAATACAGGTTTGTTGGGGGCCGATGGCCCCCAATATGGGCTTTACAGCCCGATGTTTTTCAGTACGTCCCGCAGGGCTACCTTCATGGCGTCGGAGTCCGGCAGCTTGGCGGAGGGCTCGCCGTTGCAGTCGCAGCGGTACACGGCATCGTCCTGGGGCAGAACGCCGAAGAGGGTCAGGCCGTGGCGGTCAATTTCCTCTTTCACACCGGCCTCCAGCACGCCGCCGGGAGCCCGGTTGACAATCAGGCCCATCTTGCCGGGGTTCAGGTCCATTTCCTCCACCATCTCGGCGATTCTGGCCACCGCCTGCACCCCACGCCGGGAGCAGTCGGAAATCAGCAGCATGGTGTCTACATGGGGCAGGGTGCCCCGGGCCACATGCTCCAAACCGGCCTCGTTGTCCATGACGATATAGGAATAGTTCTTGGCGTACTTGTCCACCTGGGTTTTCAGCACGCCGTTGACATAGCAGTAGCAGCCCTTGCCCTGGGTGCGGCCCATAACCAGCATATCGAAATCGTCGTCCTCAATCAGGGCATCGTTGAATTTCATCTCGGCATAGTCCGCCTTGGTCATGCCCTTGGGGATGGTGCCCTTTAGCTCGGCCTGTGCCATCTCTTCCCGGATCTGGCCCAGGGTGATGTCCGCCTCTACCCCCAGAACCTCGTTGAGGTTGGAGTTGGCATCTGCATCCACCACCAGGACGGGGCCCCGGTGCTGCTTGCACAGATAATCGATAATCATACCGCAGGTAGTGGTTTTGCCCACGCCGCCCTTACCGGCCACTGCGATGGTATGGGGTGTTGCCATACAAAAACGCTCCTTTGCGTGATTTCGGGGTATCGGGAAATGGGCGCAAGAGCCCCATACCGATACAACGATATCGTAACACATTTCAAAGGGAAATTCAACCCTTTTTCTGAGAAAAACCGCCGATGTACCGGAAGTATTCATTTTGGACAAGGGCTTCCGGCTGAAAAAAGCCAGGGCGGCGAGCCCTGGCTTTTGGGGAAAAGTTTACTTGTTTTCCATTTCCTTCAGGGCATCCTTGCGGCTGAAGTTGGCACGGCCCTTTTCGTCGAAGCCCATGAACTTGACGTAGGTGACGTCGCCCAGGTTCAGCACATCCTCCACCTTCTCAACCCGGTGGTTTTCCAGCTTGGAGATGTGCACCATGCCGTCGTGGCCCGGGGCAATCTCTACGAATGCGCCGATGGGCAGAATGCGGACAACCTTACCCTGGTAAATCTTGCCCACCTCGGGGACGAAGCAGATATCGTCCACCATCTTCTTGGCGGCGTAGGCAGCGGCGGAGTCCACAGCGGAGATGAACACGGAGCCGTCGTCGTCAATGTCCACCTTGGCGCCGGTGTCGGCGCAGATTTTCTGGATGGTCTTGCCGCCGGAGCCGATGACCTCACGAATCTTGTCCACGGGAATCTTCAGGCTCAGCATCTTGGGAGCGAACTCGGAGACCTCGGGGCGGGGAGCGGCGATGCAGGGCAGCATGATTTCATTCAGAATCTCCAGGCGGGCCTTGCGGCAGCGCTCCAGAGCATCGGCGATAATCTCCATGGTCAGGCCCTTGTTCTTCAGGTCCATCTGAATGGCGGTGATGCCCTCGGTGGTACCGGCCACCTTAAAGTCCATTTCGCCGTGGAAGTCCTCCACGCCCTGGATGTCGGTGAAGGTTCTCCACTCGCCGGTTTCCTGGTCGGAAATCAGGCCGCAGGAGATACCGGCAACAGGCCGGCGGATGGGCACACCGGCATCCATCAGAGCCAGGGTAGAGCCGCAGATGGAGCCCTGGGAGGTGGAGCCGTTGGAGGACAGCACCTCGCTGACCACCCGGATGGCGTAGGGGAACTCCTCCACGCTGGGAATCACAGGCAGCAGTGCCTTCTCGGCCAGAGCGCCGTGGCCGATTTCACGGCGGCTGGTGGAGCGGGCAGCCCGGGCCTCGCCGGTGGAGTAGGCGGGGAAATTATAGTGGTGGATATACCGCTTGGTATCCTCGGGATAGATGGTGTCCAGCTTCTGGGCGGCGGACAGGGTGTTCAGGGTGCAGACGGACAGCACCTGGGTCTGGCCACGGGTAAACAGGCCGGAGCCATGCACCCGGGGCAGCACGCCAACCTCGGCATCCAGGGGACGGATTTCGTCCATGCCACGGCCATCCACACGCTTGCCCTGGAGCAGCCACTTCTTGACGACCTTCTTCTGCATTTTGTACAGGCAGACCTCAATGTGGGTCTCGAAGTCCTCGTACTTGTCGGCGAACTTGTCGGCGAAGTCCAGCCGGGCGGCGGTGAGCCGCTCCTCCCGCACGTTCTTGTCCGGGGTGTCCAGAGCGTACTCAATCTGGTTCAGGCCGTAGTTCATCAGGTCGTCCAGCAGCTCGTGGTTCACGGCGGCCTTCTCGAAGGTGAACTTGGGCTTGCCAATCTCGGCCACGATGGAGTTGATGAACTTCACAATCTCCATGTTGGTCTCGTGGGCAATGCGGATGGACTCCAGCACCACGGCCTCGGGAGCCTCGTTGGCCTCGGTCTCAATCATGACCACCTTCTCGAAGGTGGAGGAGATGCACACAAAGCAGGAGGAAGCCTCCCGCTCCTCGGAGGAGGGGTTGACGATATACTGGCCGTTCAGGTAGCACACGTTAGTGGTGGCCACGGGCCCGTTCCAGGGCACGTCGGAGGAGGCGATGGCGATGGAAGCGCCCAGGGATGCCACAATTTCCACGGGGTTGTCGTAGTCGTTGGCCAGCACGGTGCAGGTAACTACGGTGTCGTTGCGCAGCTCCTCGTCAAACAGGGGGCGCATGGGCCGGTCGATGATACGGCTGTTCAGGATGCCCCGCTCGCTGGGCTTGCCCTCCCGGCGGTTGAAGGAGCCGGGGATGCGGCCCACGGAGTACATCCGCTCTTCAAACTCGATGGTCAGGGGGAAGTAGTCGATACCGGCCTTGGGGATGGGGTTGGCGGTGCAGGTGGTCAGCACCACGGTGTCGCCGTAGCGGCAGATGCACTCGGCGTTGGCCAGCTCTGCCACCTTACCGGTTTCCACGGTGAAGGGGCGGCCGCCGATTTCCATTTCGTAAACCTTGTGGTTGGGGAACTGCTTGTGGGTTATCATTGTATTACCTCCATTATTTTGATTTTTGCGGGAGGTTTAGCCATTGAAACTATCTCCAAAAATGGGGACACTTTCAATCGCTAAAACATCTCCCGCGGATGCATTAAAGGGCGACAGGTTGCCCCGTCGCCCTTCGGTGAACTTACTTACGAATACCCAGCTTGGCAATCAGAGCACGGTAACGGTTGATGTCCTTGGCGGCCAGATAGTCCAGCATCTTGCGGCGCTTACCAACCATCATCAGCAGACCACGGCGGGAGTGATTGTCGTGCTTGTGCACCCGCAGATGGTCGGTCAGCTCGTTAATCCGGGCGGTCAGGATAGCAACCTGAACCTCGGGAGAACCGGTATCGCCCTCGTGGGTAGCGTTGTCCAGGATAACCTGGGTCTTCTTTTCCTTCTGAATCATGGGATATATCCACCTTTTCTAAAAATTTCCCGTCAGCTAAGTCTGGGGTCGGTGAGTCCCGGGACTGAGCCGCAGGCATAGGCCAGCCATAGCCAGCCCGACCAATATAGCATAAGTTTTCCCAAATGTAAAGTCTTTTTTGCAGAAAATCCGAACAATTCCAGGAAGCCCCGGGCCGCCGGGCAAGGCTTATACCTCGTCCAGGGTGGGCATGGCGGGAATGGCGCCGTGGCGGCTGGTGGTGATGCTGGCGGCCTTGTTGGCAAAGGCGGCGATTTCCGTCAGCTGCTCCAGAGTCAGTTTATCCAAATCCGTGTGCACCAGCCTGGACAGGGCCGCACCGAAGAAGGTGTCCCCTGCGCCGTTGGTG
>UROL01000164.1 GCA_900549495.1 uncultured Eubacteriales bacterium
ATCAGCCTCGGTCTCGTGGGCTCGGAGATGTGTATAAGAGACAGGTGCAGAACTGAGCTGCCGAAAAAGAAAATAATATGACTTGAAAACGGTGTCCCTTTGCGGTAAAATGGGGATATCAAAACCATAACGGAGGATGAACCTTTTGGATTATGACGTAATTATCGTGGGCGCAGGCCCCGGCGGAATTTTTGCAGCCTACGAATTGAAGAAAAAGCGGCCGGAATTAAAGGTTGCTATTTTCGAGGCAGGCTATGCTCTGGCAAAGCGCCACTGCCCCATCGACGGTGAAAAGGTAAAAAGCTGCATCGGCTGCCACACCTGCTCCATTATGAGCGGATTCGGCGGCGCAGGTGCCTTTTCCGACGGAAAGTATAACATCACCAATGATTTTGGCGGTACGCTTTTCGAGCATATCGGCCGCAAGCAGGCCATTGAGCTGATGCGCTATGTGGACGAGATCAATATGGCTCATGGGGGAGAGGGCACCAAGCTCTATTCCACCACCGGCACCGACCTGAAAAAGAAGTGCATGCAGAACAAGCTGAAGCTGCTGGATGCCTCTGTGCGCCATCTGGGCACGGATATCAATCTGGTGGTGCTGCAGCGGCTGTATGAAGAGCTGAAAACCCAGGTGGACTTCTTCTTCGAGTCCCCGGTTTCCAGCATTGAAGCCCTGGAGGATGGCTATGATGTGGTGGTGGGGGAGAAGCGCTATACCTGCCGCAATATAATTGCCTCTGTGGGCCGCAGCGGCAGCAAGTGGATGGAGCAGGTTTGCCGGGATCTGAAAATCGGCACCAGCTCCAACCGTGTGGATTTGGGCGTCCGTGTAGAGCTGCCTGCCGTCATCTTCTCCCACCTGACGGATGAACTGTATGAGAGCAAGATTGTCTATCGTACAGAAAAGTTCGAGGATAATGTTCGCACCTTCTGCATGAACCCCCACGGCATCGTGGTTAACGAAAATACCAATGGCATCATCACCGTCAACGGCCATAGCTATGAAGACCCCGCTCGCCAGACCGAGAATACCAATTTTGCCCTGCTGGTGGCCAAGCATTTCTCCGAGCCCTTTAAGGACAGCAACGGCTACGGCGAAAGCATCGCCCGGCTCTCCAACATGCTGGGCGGTGGTGTCATTGTCCAGCGCTTCGGCGATCTGGTGCGTGGCCGCAGAAGTACCGTCAAGCGCATTGAAGAGGGCCTGGTGCGCCCCACTCTGGCAGCCACTCCCGGCGATTTGAGCTTGGTTCTGCCCAAGCGGATTCTGGATGGCATTATTGAGATGATTTATGCCCTGGATAAGATTGCCCCGGGCACAGCCAATGACGACACCCTGCTCTATGGTGTAGAGGTCAAGTTCTACAACATGGAGGTGGAGCTGGATGAGAATCTGGAAAGCAGCCACAAGGGGCTCTATGTCATTGGCGACGGCTCCGGCGTGACCCATTCCCTGTCCCATGCCTCCGCCAGCGGTGTTCATGTGGCCAGAAGAATTGCAGATACACTATAATTCGCTGAACATAGTACATACAGATTCCAGAGCCTACTGCGTGCCTCATTGCAGTAGGCTCTTTTTTGGCATGTGGGGAGGACAGTCCATATGGCGTCCGCCCCGGGGAATACAAAAACCACCGGCAGCTTGCCGGTGGGAAAATCGTAAATTAGATGAGGCACAATAAGATGCCTAACAGATTTATCATACTACGGTCTTGCAACATTGTCAACTTTTTGCACCTAAAATGCTGATATTCTACTGTTTGCATGAAAAATACAGGAGAAAATTATGGAAGATTCCGCATTGCAAAAAGCCACGTCAGGTTGTAAGATATAGATGCAGAAAGGAGTTCTCTTTCTCAAGCCCCACAAAACTGGGCGGAAAGATGTCCTTTGTTGGATGCAATCCTCCGATGAAATAAAGAAAATCATACGAACAGGATATGAATTGAAAAGCGGAGGCAATTCAGGGGAATAGGGGACATCGTAATATTTGCAGAAGGGAGGTATACGATGTTAGATACGAAAAGTGAATAATAGCCCTCGGTGCGTTCAAGATTGCATCGAGGGCTATTTTTATCCGTTTCGGACGGCCTGGAAGGTGTCCCAGCTCTTGGCCAGTGTCTCCAGGGTTATCTCCTCAAAGGTAATCCACTGGAAGCAGGCGGTGAAGCCCAGCCGATCTGCCTGGTAGTTGGCAGCAGTGGCGGCATAGTCTGCTGCACTGATTTGCAGGAAGCCGTCTCCGGAGGGGGCGGCGTATTCGTGTTCCTCCTGTCCCTCGTCGATCCAGCGGTCAAAGCTGTTGGCCAAGACTGTGCTGCTCAGCACGCCGTTCTGCAGCCGGAGGGCTACGATGGACTGATAGTGCTCGGCAGCACCGTTTCGGGTGTCGTTGGTGAACAGATAGTCATAGCAGCCAGACTCTGCGTCGTAGGCAGCTGGGGTGGATTCTACGGTGATTTCCGGCAGGTCAGTGTTGTGGTCGCAGGGGGTATCGCATTTTACCACAGAGGAGAAGTCTTCGCTTACCTCATACATGGTGCCATAGGTAAATATACCGGTTCCTTGGGTGGAAGCGGCAATAATTTCCAGCCGTCCGTTCCAGTCCAAATCCGTTACCGCATAATAGTAGACTTCGGAACCTCCAAAATCCTCGGCCTTCCAGGTGTCAACCGTGTGCATCAGCAGCTTCAGCTGCTCTTGGGGATCGGAGGGAGAAGGTTCGGTAGCTTCTTCCGTTTCTGTAATGCGGGTGGGGGCAGTATTGGCGCAGCCAACAAGCAGCAAGGCAGCGGCCAAAAGAATGCAAAGAAATTTGCTGAATTTCATAAAATTACCTCCTGTAAGCTTTTGCCAAGGGTTCATATTCGCCTGACGGCGCTGGGCACCCATTTCTTTCAAAGTGGCGACAAACTACCTAGCATCTATCTTAGCACAAACGGGATTTCCCGTCAAGAATCCTGTTTTGCCCTCCACGACGATTGCTGATAGATTACACCTCCACATGGACACGATGAAACAGAGGGTAAACATTACACAGGGATTATGTTCGGCTACCTTGTCGAAGGTTAAAACACTGCTTTTATTGTTGCCGACACCAATTTTGTATGCCATCTATGGGGCTTTTTTCTTAAATTGGGCCCGGGTACTATATCAGCGTGGGGTTCCTTTCGGCATCTTTTGCAGATAGCATTTAACCACCAAATCGAGTTAAAGACTGCGTGTTGAATCGTAGACATAATCCTCTACAAGCATTAAGTATGTACCGTAGATACCCATTTCTACCGGATGGCGAACGTCATATACCGTTTCAAATGGTTTCTCTGCGTGGAAATAGCGAAATGCCATTAGATTTTTCTGCAGCTGTAAATCAAAATAGCTGTTTGCACAGGTATAGTCTCCCAGGAAAACAACAAAATCTGGATCGAACGCAATAGCCACATTGCGAAGAGCGACAGCAAAATGCCGGGCTAAATATTCAACAATGATCTGTGAAAGAGGATCTTCTTGCTGTGCAAAAAAGAAAATGGTTGGTATGGTGATTTTCCCAGCTGGGACATGAAAAAGAGGAGAATCAGGATGCTGCTCTTTGTTTTCTAGCATTAGATTTGTTATGTGCTTTTCATCAATCATCCGTTCCAGACAGCCGCAGCTTCCACAGCCACAAACCTCAGGGTCATTGGGGTCAACAATCATGTGACCTAACTCACCAATTAGAGCGTTACGGCCTAAAAAAATCCTGTTATTCTCAATAAAACTGCTGGCAACGATCCAGGACGTAAACATAGTCAGGACTCTTTTTCCTGCATATTTTGGGTCCCAAAGGAAGGGATATGCCATCGTTGTAACAGCGCTCGCCAGCAGAATTTTTGTCGAGGCAGCGAAGTGGGGACGAAAGTATTTCGCAAGAGGTACATCCCTTCCCCAGTTGGGTGTCAGTGCACAGTATTTCAAGACGCCGTTCTCCTGGTCTACTATACCGGAGGTAGATATATGCACGGAAATAATCTGACGTTTGTCGATTGCTTTTGCAACGATAATTTCATTTACAAATTCACAAGCCATGTCTACTGCTGTCGCAGGGTCACCTGGCAGAACAATGTTCAAAATAGTAGAATCCACGATTCCACCACTCAAAGTGTATAGCCGAATTCCAAGGATATCTGGCCAAAGCGCAATGCAGAGAAAATATTTGTCCGGTGGGAGCGAAAAAAGCTCCGGCCTTTTTCCACCGATTTCGGTAGATTGTCCCTTCCCGGTTGAAATAAGCAAACCCTGTTGCAGAAAAACCTGGATGGACTTCATAACCGTTTGTCGGCTCAGGCCAACGGAAAGAGCAACATCATTGACGCTAAGAGCGCCGCCCTTAAAAAAAGCATGCAACACTTGAGAACGGTTAGATTGTTTTAATTCCAATGGAGCAGATGATGCGAATTGAGCACTTTGAAGTGGAGTCATTGTGCTATACCCCTTTAGTTGAATAATATATTGAATAAAACCGAGCGGTTACGTAACCAACAAATATATCATGCCATATTCCTCCTGTCTCTTATACACATCTGACGCTGCCGACGAATAG
>UROL01000165.1 GCA_900549495.1 uncultured Eubacteriales bacterium
TACGAGATCAGCCTCGGTCTCGTGGGCTCGGAGATGTGTATAAGAGACAGGGGTCATCAGGCCGCCCCCCACGGTTTTCAGAATGCCCCCCACCAGCTTGCCGGTGGGATTCTGATACAGGGCGGGCAGCTGGGCATCCCGCTGGGCCCGGGAGGCCCGGGTGGAGCCCAGGGTGCTGCTGTAGATATTTACATTGGGCTGCTCTTTCTGGGCGGTGCCCCGGTAGCCGGGGACATACAGGGGGTCATCGGTGCGGGCATCCACCACCTTGCGCCGGGCGGCGCTTTTCTTGGTGGCGCTGCCCATGGCACGGCGCATCGCATCCGAGCCGGTATCCACCGCCGCATTCACCGCCTGGCGGACAGTCTGGCTCAGGTGCTGAAAGTCCCGGGAGTTCACCGCATGGTCAATAATGGCATCGATGGCATCTCCCAAATCATCCAGACTATCGTTGTAGGACATAGAATCCCCCCTAAATTGGTATCAATCAGTTATTATAACGCCGTTTTTGTAAAAATACAAGACGGGAGGAAAAAGAATCTCAATTTTCCTCTGTCAAAAAATCCAGAATCCGCTTTGTCTGGCTCTTGGCATTCTTTTCCGTCAGCACAAAATCTCTGGCCCGCTGGCCCATGGCCCGCCGCTCTTCCGCAGGCAGGGCAAGGAGCCGGTACAATTCCCTGGCCATGGCCTGGGGGGTATTGTCCGGGACGTAATGAATAAAGGCATCGTATTCCGCCGGGATGCCGTCCAGCTTATAGGCCACCACCGGCACTCCGGAGGCCAGATATTCCATAGTTTTGGAGGGGAAGCTGTATTTGGTGAATTCCTCGTTATTCTGCCGGGGGTTTACCAGCACCGCCGCCCGGCGCTGTAGGGCCAGAGCCTGGCTCCTGTCCACCCTGCCCAGGTAGACAATGCGGCTGTCGGCAGAGGCCAGGATAGCCTTCTGCGCCTCGCCAAAGCCGCATATCACCAGCCGAAGGGCCGGGTCGGCTATCTGGGAGAAGGCCTCCAGCAGGGTGCCGATGCCAAAGGCATAGTTCAGCGTCCCGGTATAGAGAATATAGGGCCGGTGTTCCAGCTCCTGGGGAATGGGCTGCTCCTGGGCTTCCGCCTCCGGGGCAATGCCCTCCATAACCATGTAGGGGACGGAAATCCGGAGCCTATCCGCCATCTGCCGGGTCAGGAGCACAAACCGGTCCATATACCGGTACATTGTTTCCGCCCGCCTGGCCTGATAATCGTTGTAGAGCTTCAGCAGCCCATGGAGGGTTCTGGCGCAGGAGAATTCCGGCAAGTCCGCAATCACGCAGCAGGTCTGCACCTCCGGGGCAATGGTCTTTATATATTTTGCCATGGAGAGGAACAGGGGCTCGGCGGAGTACAGCAGCAGAACCTTTCTGCGCCCGCTTCCGTCTCTGGCCCAGGATTTGAGCACCCGGCGGAAGGGGCCCTGGTTGGCAAACTGCTTCACCACCGTCAGATTGGTGCAGCCCACCACCCTATCCTCTGACCGGTAGCTCTCGGAATGCTGGAAAACATGGGTCGGTATTCTCGCCTGGGTATAGCCCCTGGGATAGCTGTCCACCGGGAGATAGGTGACAATGCGGATGGTGCCGCAGTGGTTGGCATCCAGTCCGTCAATCAGGTTCCATTGCAGGGCATTGGCTGCATCCTGCATACCGGATTTCATTTTGCTTTTGATTTCCTGCTCAATGTCCCTGGGAAACAGCATCCCCAGGAACAGGATATCCAAATCTGCCATTTGTTTCTGCACCCTCAGTCCGACCCGTATTTTTTGCAGTATTCCTCATAGGAAAGCAGCTCCTTATAGCCCTGCTTGCCCTTCCCCAGCCATTTCAGCCGCAGGCTCTGGGGAAGGGTGCCGAAGCGCCTATGGCGCAGAAGGTAATACCACTTCCACAGCCAGAAGGTGCGCTCATGGGCCGCATAGGCATAGACCCCTTTCCCATAGAAATAGCGCTGGTCAAAGCCGCTGAACCAGGTGGAGGTCTCATAGGACACCGAGCCGATAATCTCTTTGGACACATAGAAGGTCAGCCCGGCCCGCTTGGCATCCAGAAACCACTTGCTGTCCTCCCCGCAGGGGAAGATGCAGCCGCCGCCATACAGGGTGGAAAACCACAGGTTGGCCTTCCTCTGGGCGGAGCGGCGGAAGGCAATCTGGAAGGCCGACCAGGGCATCCGGAAGAGGCCCCGGCGTTTTTTCGTCCGGCTGTAATTTTTCTGCATTCTCACCGGGTCCGTCTCGTCATAGTTGAATACGAAAATATCCGCATCCGGGTGGGCCGCAAACTCCGCCAGCACCCGCTGCTCCATGTCGTCCCGGTAGATTACATCGTCATCGGCCAGCAGGCAGATATCCGCCGATGCATACAGCAGCGCCAGATTCCGGTTGGCTCCCACCCCCCGGGTGGCAGTGGAAATCATCTTCGCCCGGTGGCCTGCAAAGGTCTTCTCCTCATAGGCGGTGCAGTCGCACTGGTTGGCAAAAACCACATCCGAGTGAATATTCATAGCCTCCAGCTTGGAAAAATCCTTCTGGTGCATGGTCACACACAATATTTCAAACGTCGGCATATTCCCTCTCCTTTGTTCTTACTCCCGGGCCAGCTTCCGGAACAGGAAGCTCCGGAGCCTGCTGGGCATCAGCACCTGCAGCGCCAGGCGCTGGGCCACATTGAGCCCGTACCGCCCGGGGCCGATGATTCCCTTTTGCAGCATCAGCCGCTGCAATCCGGCCTCGCTTTGAAAATACTTCCAGCCGCCCCGGCGGCTGTACATCTCCCGGCCCACCCGGACGTGCACCAGCACATCCGGCAGGTTGGCAAATTTCTTCCCCGCCAGAGCCATGCGAATCCACAGGTAATAGTCCTCGTCGCAGTACCAGTCCAGATAGCCCCCGGCCTGGGCCACTGCCTCCTTGCGGAACATGACGGTCACCTGGTTCATGGGGCAGCGGCGCTTCATATAGTCCTTGATTTCCCCATCGGTAAGGGGAACCACCCGCCTGCCCGCCACCTGCTCCGGCACGTCCACAAATTCCTGTATGGTGCCGCCGACAATGTCCAGTTCCGGGTCGGCGGCGAAGCAGTCCAGCTGCTTCCGGAACCGCTCCGGCAGGGACAGGTCGTCGGCATCCATCAGGGCGATGAGCCGGTGGGTGCAGTGGTCAAAGCTCGTCCGGCGGGCCGGGCCGTGGCCCATGTTCCGCTCCAGGTAAATCACCCGGAAGGAAATCTCCTTCAGGGTGCTGCGGTATTTGTCAATCACCGCCTGGATGGTCTGGGGAATGGGGCCGTCCACCGTCAGCACGATTTCCGCCGGGGGAACGCTCTGGCGCACCACGCTTTCCACCGCCGCATCGAAAAATTCCGGGTTGTCCCCGCCGTATACGCACATGGATACGGAGAAGGGAGGATAGGTCATTGCTGTGCCCCCTTTACAATTTCTTCCATTTTCAGCACACCGTTCAGCTGGTGCACCACGCCGATGCCGTCCAGCTTTGCCAGCAGCCGCCGGAAGGGGTAGGCTGCCCGGACCGCCCAGCGGATTTTGGGCGGGTAGGCCACGTGCAGCACACAATAGGCCCGGCGGAAGCCAAAGTATTTTTCCAGATAATCCTGAAAATTCGTCTCATGGTGGATGCTTCTGGCCCCATCGCAGAGAATGCCCCCCCGCTGTAGGAAGTCCCGGTTCTCTTCCAGGATTCCCGCCACAATGGCGGCGTTGACCCCCTGCTTTTCCCAGGCGGGGTCGGCCTCCAGCACCAGAAAATCCAGAAAGTCCGGGGCGGAGAACCGGAGTAGCCCATACCCTGCCAGCTCCCCGGTCTCCCGGGAGAAGGCGCCGTAGACCAGGCAATCCTCCCAGTTGGGAAGCCCCGCCACAAATGCGTCGTAGTCCACCTGGGGCCGGTATTTGGCCGGGTAGGCGGCGAAGGCCGCCTGCTCCACCCGGTACAGCGCCTGTCCATGCTCCTTAGGGACAATGGGGCGCACCTGAAAATGCTTCTGCCCCTTGGTAATCTCATAGCGGCGCTTGGCCTTCATGGCATCCATATCCAGGGGGGTGTCCTTGATGATGTACCACCAGCCGGTCTCCCGGCGGCAGTCGAATTCGCTGGTCCACCGGGCCAGAAGCACGGTACCCCGGCTGTCACGCCAGAATCCCCCCTCTGCCATTGCCTCCACCGCCGCCGGGACGGTGGGGGGGCCGGTGGGAATCCGGGCGTGATTGTAATATTGCCAACCCTCTATACTCACTTCTGCCTCCTCAGGATTTCCTTGGCCTGGGCCTGCTTGCTGTCGTATTCCTCCTGGGTTACCCGGCCGCTTTTCAGCAGATAGTCCCCCAGGTCGTCGGTGACGGCCACCTCGTCTGCGGTGCTGCCTTCCATGCCCTTTTGCCGGAGGAACACCTGCTTTACGGTGTCCAGAACGATTTTCGCATCCCCCAGGAAGGTGATGTGCCGGATGTATTCCAGGTCCGCCGCCAGCTTTTCCTCCCAGGGCAGGGCGTTGCGGCCCCGGGTCTGGGCCAGG
>UROL01000166.1 GCA_900549495.1 uncultured Eubacteriales bacterium
TTTTTTTTTTTTTTTTTTTTTGAGGTTTTACCCAGGAAAACCAGAGGAAATGTTACAAAAAGTTCCGATAAATTGTAAGCCGAAAATCAAGATATAAATTTTTAATAATAATGCCAATTCAGATTGCATAATTTTAGACTAAATGTGTATGGAATTTTTTGCGCCTCAGTAGTATAATGTTTGAAATGCTAGTGCGCTTCCTTGGTCTTTGGTTATTTGAAATCATGGGGGCGGCCTTTTCATACCTGCGAAGCGGAATTGTGTTACGCAGGAATTTTTAGATTACGCCTTACTTTCTGTGCGATACCCCAGTGGCCCACACAGAAAGTCTTTGCTATGCGGCCAGAAAATCGAAAGCGGTTTCCCTTTCCCATTTATGGGGATTTTTCGTGGCTGCATGGAGGATAGCAAGCACCCAATGGCCAGTTCGGGCCAAGACAGGTCTACTATGTATTGTTGAAAGCGAGGAAACCCAGACATGCCGACCCAAGAAAAGAGAAGAATATACATCAATCGAGATGAGAATTTGAAAAGCCACCGCACCTATTGGTTTTTCAGAAGAGCCCAGGATATCTTTTTTTCTGCGCTTGCGCTGATTGTCCTGTCCCCGGTGATGCTGATTATCGCCCTGGCCATTATGATTGACGATTCCTCTGCCAGCCCGATTTTTGTTCAGGAGAGAGCCGGCCGGGACGGAAAGCCCTTTCATTTCTATAAATTCCGCTCCATGTGCGCCAATGCAGAGGATAAGCTGGAGGCCCTGCTGGCCCATAACGAAATGGATGGCCCTGTCTTCAAAATCAAGGACGACCCCCGGATTACCAAAGTGGGTAAGTTCATCCGCAAAACCAGCCTGGACGAGCTGCCCCAGCTGGTAAATATTCTCAAAGGGGATATGAGCATCGTCGGCCCCAGACCGGCCATCCCCAGAGAAGTGGCCCAGTACAGCGACTACGAAAAGCAGCGCCTGTACGTCACCCCGGGCCTGAGCTGCTACTGGCAAATCACCCCCCACCGCAACGACCTCCCCTTCGAGGAGTGGCTGGAGCTGGACCTGAAATACATCCAAGAGAGGAGCTTCCTGGTGGACTGGAAGATTATCTTCAAGACCGTCGGCGTATGCTTCCACTGTCAGGGCGAATAATCCAGGGGCTGGACTATTCTGTTTTTGCGTATCCTGGCTTTTCATAGCAGATTCCTTTTAATACAAAAACCACATCGGCCATCCCGAAAGGGCTTTGAACTGCGCCCCGTCAATTAGACAGCGAAATAATTAACGAAAAGTTCACAGTGCTGCGGCACTGTGGCACCCATCCAATATGTGCACTTGCTCCGGCAAGCACACATATTGGATGGGTTTTGTTATGCCGCCAGTAACATAGTGTGCTTCTCCATAGGCGAAAGGATGCCGAGATTTCTTTGGACACGCTGAGTGTTGAAGTACAGGATGTATGCTTCAATCATTTCCACTAATTCTTCCCGGGAGATAAATCTGCGCCCGTAATATCTTTCCCGCTTTAGGATGCCCCAGAAGCCCTCCATAGGCCCGTTGTCAATGCAGTGAGCTACTCTGGACATACTCTGTGTCATATGTGCAGCTTCCAGTTTTTGGTGAAAGACACGGCTTGTGTACTGAAAGCCTCTGTCACTATGGAAAATTGGATGCGCACCAGGGTTTTCCTCCAGCGCTTTGTCAAAGGTCTGGAATACCAGGGCAGTGTCGTTCCGGTCACTAAGTACATAGGAAACGATTCTGCGGTCACTCAGGTCAAGGATTGCACTCAGGTAAATCTTGTGTACTGTAATCCCTTCATACCATTTGAATTCTGTAACATCTGTGAGCCATTTCTCGTTGAGATTATCTGCACGGAAATTACGATTTATGATGTTTTCAGCAAGGAACTGGGCATTCTTAGCATGGCGCGTACAGCCATTGTTGGCGTACTTAATTGTAGACTTAATGCTCTTCTTCTGGCAGATCCGGCGGATTCGCTTGTCGTTCACTTTCATATGCTGGTCATGCCTCAGATCATCCGCAATTCTGCGGTATCCTTTATCTGGATGGTCGGTATGTATCTTCTCCACCAGTTCTGCAATGCGCTCGTTTTCTGCTGTACGCTTACTCTTCTTGCCGTTTAGCCAGCGGTAATATGCCGCTCTGGAGACTTTTAACGCTTCGCAACACTGCTGAACTGGATATTTTCCGTCTGCACTGCAAAGCTTTATTGTCTCGTACTGGGCTGTCTGTCTTACTTCTGAAAGGCATTCCTCCCTTCCAATTCCTTCACTTTTTTTAGCAGGTCTCGCTCCATACGAAGCATATAGTTCTCATGCTCCAGTTGGGCAATCCGGATTCGCATTTCTTCCTCCGGTGTTCGGGGTTCTTGCTCCGCCAGCCGCTTGCCACGGCGATCCTCCAAGCCTGCCGGTCCTTTCGCCTTGAACTTCATTGTCCATGAGCGCACCTGCTGGTAGCTGACATTATACTTCAGTGCTATCTCTCCGTAATTATTCCCGGATTCAAGGCATGCCTTGGCAATTTCAATCCGCTCTTCCTGTGTGGTCTGTCTGGTGTTTTTCATACGGCTTCCTCCTGACATCTTTCGACCGAAGTCTTTACCGCTATTATACACCTTTATCCAAGACCTGAGCACTCGACTTGAGCTAATGCTGTATTTCGCTGTTATTTTGCGTATGCTGCCATTTCCTGACAAATAGTCCTTTACTGCTGCTACTTTTAGCTCGTTGCTATAGCAGCGATTCTTAGCTGTTTCAGTAAACGCAGCATCCCCATGGGCCCTATACAGCTCCACCCACTCCTGGACAGTACTCTTAGCTATTTTTAATCTTCTGGCTGCTTCTGCGATTCCAATGCGCCCTTCCGCACAGGCTTTCGCCGCTGACAGTTGCTCTGATCTGCTGGTTTTCCTTCTTGACATGAACAATGCTCCCTTCGTGATTGACAGTGTTTTTATTTCACTGTCTCTCATAAAGGGAGCATATCAAAGGGCTTGGCTGATGTGGTTTTTTTGTGGGGCGTATTTTGTAGCAGCCCCTTGCGTTTATTTGGAAGAGGCGACGCTTCTTCTGACCAGAGCACGGCGGAGCTTGGCTTCGGCCAGCTTCAGGTCGTTTTCGGTGGAGCGGGGATTGTTCAGGATGTCGTTGGCCCGCTGATAGGCGGCGTTGGCACGATCCAAATCAATCTTGTCCGACCATTCGAAGGTGGTGGGCACCAGGGTGACGGAGCCATTTACAACGCTGAGCATTCCGCCAATGCAGGCGGCTGTGCGCCGCTGCCCGCCGGAAACAATGGTGGCTCGCCCCATGCCCAGGGGGGTCACAAAATTGGTATGCTTGGCCAGCACGGCAACCTCACCGGTGATGCTTCGGACAATCAGCTCCTCTGCTTCACCGTCGAAGATTAACCCGTCCGGCGTGACGATTTTCAGGGGGAAGCTGGTCATGCCTTCTCACCGCCCCGGAACTTGGCAACCACCTCGTCGATGGAACCGGCGAACAGGAAGTAGGATTCGGGAATGTCGTCATGCTTGCCCTCGATAATCTCCTTGAAGGAGCGAATGGTCTCCTTTAGGGGAACATACTTGCCCTGATAGCCGGTGAACTGCTCTGCCACATGGAAGGGCTGGGACAGGAAACGCTGCACCTTACGAGCACGGTTGACGGTGAGCTTGTCTTCCTCACTCAGCTCGTCCATACCCATAATGGCGATGATATCCTGCAGCTCCTTGTAGCGCTGCAAAATGCTCTGCACGGCCCGGGCGGTTTCGTAGTGCTCCTTACCCAGAATTTCAGGGGAGAGGATACGAGAGGTGGAGTCCAGAGGGTCAACGGCAGGGTAGATGCCCAGGGAGGCAATACCACGGTCCAGGACGGTGGTGGCATCCAGGTGGGCGAAGGTGGTGGCAGGGGCCGGGTCAGTCAGGTCGTCTGCGGGGACGTAGACGGCCTGCACGGAGGTGATAGAGCCATCCTTGGTGGAAGTAATACGCTCTTGAAGAGCGCCCATCTCCGTTGCCAGGGTGGGCTGGTAGCCCACGGCAGAGGGCATACGCCCCAGCAGGGCGGAAACCTCGGAACCGGCCTGGGTGAAGCGGAAGATATTGTCGATAAACAGCAGCACATCCTGGTGCTTCACATCCCGGAAATACTCTGCCATGGTCAGGCCGGACAGGCCCACACGCATACGGGCTCCGGGGGGCTCGTTCATCTGACCGAAGACCATGGCGGTTTTGGAGATAACGCCGGACTCGGTCATTTCGTTGTACAGGTCATTGCCCTCACGGGTGCGCTCTCCGACACCGGTGAACACGGAGTAGCCGTTATGGGCAGTGGCAATGTTGTAAATCAGCTCCTGAATCAGGACGGTCTTGCCCACACCGGCGCCGCCGAACAGGCCAATCTTACCACCCTTGGCATAGGGGCAAATCAGGTCGATGACCTTAATGCCGGTTTCCAGAATCTCGGTGGCAGGCTGCTGCTCCTCATAGGAGGGGGCAGGGCGATGGA
>UROL01000167.1 GCA_900549495.1 uncultured Eubacteriales bacterium
CTGTAATCCCGTGCTGCTGCTGGACGAAATCGACAAGATGGGCTCGGATTATCGGGGAGACCCCAGTGCCGCCCTTTTGGAGGTGCTGGATGCCGAGCAGAACCATTCCTATCGGGATCACTACCTGGAAATTCCCTTTGATTTATCCAATGTCATGTTCATCACCACGGCCAACACCCTGGATACCGTACCCAGGCCCCTGCTAGACCGGATGGAGGTTATCGAGCTCAGCTCCTATACCGATGAGGAGAAGCTGATGATTGCCAAAAACCATCTGGTGCCCAAGCAGATTGCAAGACATGGCCTGAAAAAATCCCAGCTTCGTATCACCGAGGATGCCATCCGGGAAATCATCGAGTGCTACACCCGGGAATCCGGCGTGCGGAATTTGGAGCGGGCGGTAGGCGATATCTGCCGCAAGACGGATATGCAGCTGCTGAGCAACCCGGAGTTGAAGCGCATTACCGTTACCTCCGCCAATGTGGAGCAGTTCCTGGGTGTCCGTAAGTTCCTGCCTGACCGCCTGCCGGGCTCTGACCAGGTGGGGCTGGTTACCGGCCTGGCCTGGACCAGTGTGGGGGGAGAGACTCTTGAGGTTGAGGTGAACGTGATGGAGGGCTCCGGCAAGCTGGAGCTCACCGGTAATCTGGGAGACGTGATGAAGGAATCCGTCCATGCAGCCCTCAGCTATATCCGTGCCAACTGCACAAAGCTGGGCATCGCCCCGGATTTCTATAAGACTAAGGATATTCACGTCCACTTCCCGGAGGGGGCCGTGCCCAAGGATGGCCCCTCTGCCGGTGTAACCGTCACTACTGCCATTGTATCTGCCCTTACCGGTGCCACCGTCCGGCGGGACGTAGCCATGACCGGAGAGGTGACCCTTCGGGGCCGGGTTCTGCGTATTGGCGGCCTCAAGGAAAAAACCATGGCAGCCCTGCGCCATGGCATCCGAACCGTTATTATTCCTGCTGAAAACGAGCGGGATTTGGAGGAGATTGACCAGACCGTCCGCAAGCAGCTGAATTTCATCACCGCCTGTACAGTGGATACGGTGCTGGACACCGCTCTGAACCGTCAGGTGGAGGCCCCGCCCACAATGCTGGGCACCATCCCGGAGGAGGCAGCCAAGCTCCGCCGCCCCGGATTGCAGCAGTAAGGGGGCACCAATGAATTTTCAAAATGTGGATTTCCTGATTTCTGCTGCCTCTGCCAGAGATTTTCCTGCCAATCGTCTGCCCGAGATTGCCTTTGCAGGAAAATCCAATGTGGGCAAGTCCTCCGTTATCAACCGCCTGTTACAGCGGAAAAACTTCGCCAGGGTGGGGGATAAGCCAGGCAAGACCGTACACGTGAATTATTTCACTCTGGACCGGAAATGCTACCTGGTGGATTTGCCCGGCTATGGCTTCGCCAAGGTCTCCCAGAGCGAGAAAGACCGCTGGGGTAAGCTGATGGAGGATTATTTCGCCGCCAACCGCATTACTCTGGGCATTTTGATTGTGGATTACCGCCATCCCCCTACGAACAATGACATTACCATGGCCCGGTGGTTCCTGGACAGCGGCTGCCCCTTTGCGGTGGTGGCTAACAAAATGGACAAGCTGAAAAAAAGCGAATTGGAGCCCAATCTTCAGTGCATCCGCCAGGATCTGGAGTTGCCGGATAGCTGCCCGGTGATTCCCTTCTCCGCCGAAAAAGGCGACGGAAGAGATGCCCTGGTCAAGCTGATTCTGAGCGCCGTAGAAAAGTAAACGAATCCCTTGCCGTATACCCAGAATGCGGCAAGGGATTTTCTTAATTTGTGTAAAACTCCACGGTATAGGCTGCTCCGTCCCTGGCATCCGTCCTTGGCTCCCGATGGGAAAAATGGAAGCCGCACTTCAGAATCATTCTCCGGGAGGCTTCATTTTCACTGCGGCAGGAGACAATGAATTTATGTGCACCGAGTTCCTCCTGAGAAATTCGAACCAGCTCATTCAGAATTTCTGTTCCGTACCCTTTTCCAACGAAGGCAGGGCCAAGGCAGATGCCGGTGTCCTCGCAGATTCCGTTCTCCTCACGAAGCCCGGCAAAACCAATGGCCTGGCCGCCTGACTTTTCATATATCAGCCATGCGTGGTGTGTCTGCTGGAAGGCAATCGTCCTTAGCATCCGCTCCCGGGCGGCCTCTTCGCTGGTGGTGACGTCCCAGAGCATGTATCGGGCGGTTTCCGGGTGGCGCCAAACATTGCAATACATCTGCTCCCAGTCAGAGAATACCGCTTTCCTTAAAATCAGCCGGTTCGTTTTGTACATTGTACGATGACACCCCTTTGTTCCTGTAAATTCAAACATTCTTGTGGATTATATCGTGCGATTATTGAAAAAGCAAGAGCCTAACAAAAGTTTTCCCCCACAGTCCAATCCTTCGGGAGGCCCAGTCAGCATTCGCATTCCCCGGGCGCT
This sequence comes from uncultured Eubacteriales bacterium, assembly GCA_900549495.1. Lineage (GTDB taxonomy): Bacteria > Bacillota > Clostridia > Oscillospirales > Oscillospiraceae > Faecousia. The sequence goes on from UROL01000167.1 coordinate 2,449, forward strand.
CATTATGCGGTAACGGGGCGCAGAAGGGCGTTCGATTCCCATGGCGGCGGTGCCGGTTAGACCTTTTTCAAAGATGGCCCTGTGTATACTGAATCCGAAATCACTCAAGGGAGGATTCAGAAAAATGGGAATAAGAGTTTTGTGTCTAATCTGTGCGGCGGCGATACTATGGATGACCTTTTTCGGAATCCACGGGGGAGCGGAGGCCTGGCAGACAGCGCCGGCCCAGCCCCATCGGGCCAGAGCCAGTGCAGTCCGGAGCTCCGCACCCCTGGCCTCTGCTATGCTGCTGGTGCTGGGTGGGCTGGGAATCTCCCTGCTGTTTGACAAGCGGGATAAGAACTAGGGCAGGGCCCAGCCTTAAAGAAATGCTTGGTTCACCACATTCTGGGGCGTACCCGCCAGGAAGCAGCGCAGATTGTCTTCCACGCATTCCATCAGCCGCTGCCGGCTCTCCACCGGTGCCCAGGCCATGTGGGGGGTGATGATGCAGTTGGGAGCAGTAAGCAGGGGATTGCAGTGGAGGATAGGTTCCTGGGATACCACATCCACAGCTGCATAGCCCAGCTTGCCGCTTTCCAGCGCCTGGGCCACATCTGACTCCTTCAGCAAACCGCCCCGGGAGGTATTCAGCAAAATTGCTCCGTCCTTCATCCGGGCAATGGTGCTGCTGCAAATCAGCCCCCTGCCGTCTCCGGCAGCAGGGGACAGTGGAGAGAGACCACGTCTGCCCGCTGCAAAAGGGTGTCCAAGTCCACACATTGGATGCCCTCTTTTTCTGTCCGGGTGTGGGCCAGTACTTCCATGCCAAAGGCACGGGCCAGCTGGGCAACCGCCATTCCAATCCGGCCCAAACCGATAATGCCCATTGTTTTGCCTGCCAGCTCCTGCTGCCGGGTGAGCCAAAAGGAAAAGGCAGGGGCGCTCTCCCACTGGCCGCTGTGCACCGCCTGGTCGTGAAGGCCTACCCGATGGCAGATTTCCAGCAGCAGGGCAAAGGTGAACTGGGCCACGGCATCGGTGCCGTAGCAGGGGACATTGGTCACGGGAATTCCCCGCTCCCCGGCGGCCTGCAAATCCACTACATTGTATCCGGTGGCCTGTACGCCGATATAGCGCAGACTGGGGCAGCGTGCCAGCAGATTACGGGTAATGGGTGTCTTGTTCGTCAGCACAATTTGACTGCTGCCAATTCGCTGCACGGCTTCATCCTCCGTGTCCGTGCGGGAATATACCGCATATTCGCCGTATTTGTCCAGCCAATTCCAAGACAAATCCCCCGGATTCAGCGCCGCTCCGTCCAGAACCACAATTTTCATAATTCCGCCTCCGAATGCTTGAAGTTATATCCTTTTTTTGCTACAATAGCCAAAGGAAGTGATGTATTTGATTGAAATTTGCTACCAGGATGCAGATGTCCTGGTGTGTATTAAGCCGCCCCGGGTGCTGTCCACCGATGAGCCGGGAGGACTGCCGGAGCTGCTTCGTACCCAACTGGGGGATGAAAACGCAGATATCCGCACAGTGCACCGGCTGGATCGGGTGGTCAGCGGTCTGATGGTGCTGGCCCGCAATCCCCGGGCAGCCTCGGAGCTGTCCCGCCAGGTGCGGGATGGGGAATTCCAAAAGGTCTACTGGGCCGTCCTCCATGGTGTCCCGGTGCAGAGCAGTGCCACCCTAGAGGACCTTCTGGGCCGGGACAAGGCCCGCCGGATGACCTTTGTGGCCTCCCAGCCAGGGAAGGGAATCCAGCATGCCAGCCTGAGCTACCAAATCCTCGGCAGCAGCCAGGATGCCAGTCTGGTGCAGATTCAGCTCCACACCGGCAGAACCCATCAGATTCGAGTTCAGTTTGCCAGCAGGGGTTACCCGCTTTGGGGAGAACGGAAGTATTCCACCTTGGAGGATCCCTGCGAGATTGCCCTGTTTTCTCAGCACATCGGTTTCCGGCATCCCAAAACAGGGGAGAGAATGGCCTTTTCCCACAACCCACCGTTAGACTTCCCCTGGAACCTCTTCCAGAAGCCTGTCTCTTATACACATCTGACGCTGC
>UROL01000168.1 GCA_900549495.1 uncultured Eubacteriales bacterium
CGGCAGCGTCAGATGTGTATAAGAGACAGGGTGATGTCCGCCACCCCTATCCCCCGCACGCTGGCCCTGCTGATGTATGGCGATCTGGACGTGTCCGTACTGGATCAGCTGCCCCCGGGGCGGCAGGTGGTGGACACCTTCCTGGTGGGGGAAAGCTACCGGGCAAGAATCAACGCCTTCATCCGCAAGCAGGTGGCCGAGGGGCACCAGTGCTTTGTGGTCTGCCCGGCGGTGGAGGAAAACGGCGAACTGGGCATCAAGGCGGCCACGGCCTGGGCAGACACCTTGCAGCAGACCGTGTTCCCTGACCTACGCATTGCCCTGCTCCACGGCCAGATGCGGGGAGAGGAAAAGGAGGCCACCATGGCCGCCTTCGCCCGGCGGGAGGCGGATGTATTGGTTGCCACCACTGTGATTGAGGTGGGCGTGGATGTGCCCAACGCCACCCTGATGGTCATTGAGGATGCCGACCGCTTCGGCCTGAGCCAGCTGCACCAGCTCCGGGGCCGGGTGGGCCGGGGCAGCAGCAAAAGCTACTGCATCCTCACTACCCATAACCGCAACGAGGATACCCTCCGGCGCCTGAAGGCCCTGTGCAGGACCACCGACGGCTTCCGCATTGCAGAGGAGGACCTGCGCCTGCGGGGCCCCGGCGATTTCTTCGGCTCCCGGCAGTCCGGTCTGCCCGCCTTCCGCATGGCGGATCTGAGCTTCGATTTGGGGCTGCTGAAGCAGGCCCAGGAGGCCTCTGCCCAGTGGATTGAGAACAGTGGAACCGCCCACACCCCGGAGGCCGACGCTCTGCGCCAGCGGGTGAGCCAGCTCTTCCAGCGCTCCGAGGGCACCATGAATTAAATGACGCCGCCGTCTTTTGGGACGGCGGTGCTGTTTAGTTGGGGGTTTCCTCCCCGGTTTTCTCCTTCCGGGCTTGCTTCTTGGCCTTTCTCCTGCGGATGCTGCGGCGGGTCAGGCCCACGGCCAGCCAGGCCAGCAGAGCGATGACCGCCAGATAGGGCAGGTCAATAATCAGCCAGGAGACGAAATCCACAATGGCCCGGCCCAAATCCACAATGCTCTGGCTGAGGCCCTGGGTGATTTTGGCCCAGAAGCCAAGCTCCTCTGCGGGGGTGTATTTTTCCACCTCCGTCACACGAAGCTCCACTGTAGCGTAGTCCACCTGGTTGTCATACAGGCGCAGGGTGGAGGTATAATTTTCCAGCTGGTAGCGCACCTCGGTAAGCCGGGCTTCGATTTCCAGCAGGTCGGACATATTCTGGGCCTGCTCCATCAGCTCCAGCAGCCGGGCTTCCTCGGTTTTCAGTGCCTTGACTCTGCCCTCGGTGTCGGTGTAGCTCAGGGTGATATCCTCCACATAGCGGCTGCTGGACACCACATTGGTTACGCCGGACACATTCTCGATAAAGCCGTCCAGCTTCTGGGCAGGCACCCGGACGGTGAGATAGGCATAGCGATTGCGGTTGCTGCCGGAGGAGCGGCCAGTGATGTTCTGGCTCTCCACATAGCCGCCGGTTTCCTGAATTTTTGCACTCAGCTGCTCCAACGCCTGGTCCAGGTTCTCCGTCTCCACGGAGAGGTTCATGGTGATAACCCATTTGCGATTTTCCGGCAAGGGGATGGCCGTGGTATCTGCGGCGGATTTTTCCGAGGCTCTGACATCGTTCATGACGGCAGGGGCCTGAGCCGCAAATTCATAGGAAACCCCCTGGTCATAATACCCGGAGCCTCCGGCCATATCCGCTTCCTCAGCCATATTCTTGCTCCCGCACCCGGCCAGGAGCCCCAGCAGCAGGGCAGCCGCCGCCAGGGCGGCAATCATTTTCTTGTAATTCATATCCATTCCTCCTTATGGTTATTATATTGCATTGGGGATGCTTTTTCAATGTGTCCCCCTCACCCTGTATGTGGGATTTGCAAGGAAAATGGTTGCAATCGAATGCCAAATTTTGTATAATGTTTTTTGATAGGAGGGATTTACCGTTGGCAAAGCTCTATTTCAAGTATGGTGCCATGGGTTCCAGCAAAACCGCCCAGGCACTGATTACCAAATACAATTATGAAGAAAATGACTTATCCGTGTGGCTCCTAAAGCCCAGCGCCGACACCCGGGATGGGCTGCACATCCTGCGAAGCCGCATCGGGCTGGAAGCAGAGGTGGAGATTGTCCCCCCGCAGACAGACCTGATGGCGCTATTCCAGGAGAAGCAGCTGGGTAAATGCAATGTGATTATTGTAGATGAATGCCAGTTCCTCACCCCGGCGCAAATTGACCAGCTGCGCAGCATTGTGGATGAATACAATATCCCTGTGATGTGCTTCGGTCTGCGGACGGATTTCCAGACCAAGCTGTTCCCCGGCAGTCTGCGGCTGATGGAGGTGGCAGATACCATCCAGGAAATCAAAACCATTTGCGACTGCGGGGCCAAGGCCACCGTCAATGCCCGTATCGACAGCACCGGCCACATCATCACCCAGGGTGCCCAGGTGGTGCTGGGGGGCAACGACAGCTATATCGCCATGTGCCACAAGTGCTACGTCCGGGGCATCCGGGAGCACAAGGTCATCAAGCTCCACGGGGGTTCCAAATGAGTCTGACTGTGCATATCTATTACACCGGCAAAAACGGCAGCGCCCGGCGGTTTGCAGAGGAGATGGTCTCCTCCGGCCTGGCAGAGCAGGTGCGCCAGGAGCCCGGGAATGTGCGCTACGACTATTTCTTCCCTATGGATGACCCGGAAACCGTGCTGCTCATCGACCGCTGGACGGACCAGCACGCCCTGAACCTGCACCACAAAACCCCAATGATGGGGCAAATTGCCGCACTGCGGAACAAATATCAGCTGAAAATGCGGGTAGAGCGGTTCACAGACGCCCCTGCAAAATCAGAATAAAGGAGACAATACCATGAATATTGAAGAAATTCTTTCCAAATGCGACCATACCCTGCTGGCACAGACTGCCACCTGGGAGCAAATCAAGGCCATCTGCGACGACGGCATGAAGTATCACACCGCCTCCGTCTGCATCCCCGCCTCCTATGTGAAGCAGGCCAAGGAGTATGTGGGGGATAAGCTGGCTATTTGCACCGTCATCGGCTTCCCCAATGGCTACGATACCACCGCCGCCAAGTGCTTCATGGCCTCCGATGCGGTGGAAAACGGCGCCGACGAAGTGGATATGGTGGTCAATCTGGGCTGGGTCAAGGACGGCCTGTATGACCAGGTGCGGGACGAAATTGCCGCCATCAAAAAGGCCTGCCACGGCAAGCTGCTAAAGGTCATCATCGAAACCTGTCTGCTCACCGACGATGAAAAGATTGCCATGTGCAAGGCCGTCTCCGATTCCGGGGCAGAGTATATCAAGACCTCCACCGGCTTCAGCACCGCCGGTGCCACCTTCCACGATGTGGAGCTGTTTGCCAAGCACGTTGCCCCCCATGTAAAAATCAAGGCTGCCGGCGGCATTTCCTCCCTGGAGGATGCGGAAAGGTTCATCGCCCTGGGCGCTTCCCGCCTGGGCACCTCCCGCATTGTCAAGCTGGCAAAGGCCATGGAACAAAACTGAAAGGAGAAAATCGTATGTTCACTACTCCCACCCCCCACATTGCCGCCAAGCCCGGCGACTTCGGCAAAACCGTTCTGATGCCCGGCGACCCCCTGCGGGCCAAATTCATTGCAGAAACCTTCCTGGAAAACCCGGTGCTGGTGAACAACGTCCGGGGCGTTCAGGGTCACACCGGCTACTACAAGGGGGTGAAGGTCTCCGTGATGGCCTCCGGCATGGGTATGCCCGCCATCGGCATCTACTCCCACGAGCTGTATAACGGCTACGGCGTGGAGAACATCATCCGGGTAGGCTCCGCCGGTTCCATCCAGGAGAACGTAAAGCTGTATGACCTGGTTATCGGCCAGGGCGCCTGCACCGATTCCAATTTTGCCGACCAGTTCCATCTGCCCGGCACCTTCGCCCCCATCGCCTCCTGGGAGCTGCTGAAAGAGGCAGTCAGTGCCGCCGAGGCCAACGGTGCCCGCTACCATGTGGGCAACCTCAATTCCTCTGATGTGTTCTACGGCGACCACGAGGGGGTTCCCGCCGGACTGGACAGCGTGTACGGTCTGAAAAAAATGGGTGTGCTGGCCCTGGAAATGGAAGCCGCCGCCCTGTATATGAACGCCGCCCGGTACGGCAAGCGGGCCCTGGCCATCTGCACCATTTCCGACTCCCTGGTCACCGGTGAGGAAACCACCCCCGAAGAGCGGCAGACCGCCTTCACCACCATGATGAAGGTGGCGCTGGATGTGGCAGTTGCCATGGAGAACCGGTAACATGATGAAGCGAATTTTCTTGATTGTGCTGGACTCCTGCGGCGTGGGTGCCGCACCGGACAGCCAGGCCTTTGGGGATATTGGGGTAAATACCCTGCGCTCCTGCGCCGCCTCCCCCAAGTTCTCCATGCCCCTGTCTCTTATACACATCTCCGAGC
>UROL01000169.1 GCA_900549495.1 uncultured Eubacteriales bacterium
TCTCGGGGGTCCCGGCCGGGCTTGGAAAGCTCCCTGGCAATGTCAATCAGGGTGGGCTCACCTACGCCGCAGCTCTCGGCAGCTCTGGCGGTGCCATAGCTTTCCAACTGCTGGGGCAGGGAAGTGCGGTCGTCGGTGTTCAGCAGCTTCAGCAATGCCTTGGCTGCCGGGTAGCTTTCGGGGTGAACGCCGGTGTTATCCAGAACTTCCTTGCTTTCGGGGATCCGCAGGAAGCCGGCGCATTGCTCAAAGGCTTTTGGTCCCAGCTTGGGCACCTTTTTCAGCTGGCTTCTACCGGTGAAGGGGCCGTTTTCTTCCCGATATGCCACAATATTTCTGGCAGTGGTGCTGTTCAGACCGGAGACCTGCTCCAATAGGCTCCGGGAGGCGGTGTTCACATCCACGCCCACTGCGTTGACGCAATCCTCCACCACAGCGCCCAGGGCTGCATCCAGCTCTTTCTGGGGGCAGTCGTGCTGATACTGCCCCACACCAATCGCTTTGGGGTCAATTTTTACCAGCTCTGCCAAGGGGTCTTGGAGCCGCCGGGCAATGGACACAGCGGAGCGGAGGTTCACATCATAGTTGGGGAACTCCTCTGCGGCCAAGGGGGAGGCGGAATAGACAGAGGCTCCGGCCTCGTTGACAATGGCGTAGCTGGCATCGGGGAAGGAGCGGAGCATTTCAACGGTCATGGCCTCGGTCTCTCGGGAGGCGGTGCCGTTGCCAATGGCAATGTGCTTGACATTGTGCTTACGCATGATGCCGGACAGAATTGCAATGGCCTCCTGCTTCTTTTTTTCGCTAAAGGTGGGGTATACAACCGCTGTGTCCAGCACCTTTCCGGTGGGGTCTACCACAGCCACCTTGCAGCCGTTGCGGTATCCGGGGTCCAGACCCATGGTGACGAAGCCCTTCACCGGCGGCTGCATCAGCAGGGGCTTTAAGTTCAGGGCAAAATTATGAATGGCTCCCTGGCTGGCCCGGTCAGTGAGCTCATTTCGAATTTCCCGCTGAATAGAGGGGAAAATCAGGCGCTCAAAGGAATCCTCCGCCGCTGTGCGGACAAAGGCCGATACATTCAGCTGGGGCTTCAGTGCCGCACGGCAGACCAGGGCGGCACCTTCGTTTCCGGGCAGGGTAACAGATACCTTCAGAATGCCCTCCTTTTCTCCCCGGTTGATGGCCAGAATCTGGTGGTCCAGAAGCCGGGTAATGGGCTGATTGAAGTCGTAATATAGGGTATATACGCTTTCAGCGTCGCTGTCCTCTGCCTTGCACACCAGGCTTCCCCGGCGCATGGCCAGCTCCCGCAGTCCTTTGCGGATTTCAGCATTGTCGGAAAGCTCCTCTGCAATGATGTCGTTGGCACCGGCCAGGGCATCCTCAATGGTGAGCACTCCCAACTCCTGGCTGATATAGTCCCGGGCCAGAATTTCGGGTTCGGTTCCGTCCTGGGCGAAGATGGCCTCGGCCAGGGGAGAGAGCCCCTTTTCCCGGGCAATAGAGCCTCTGGTGCGCCGCTTCTGCTTATAGGGGCGGTACAAATCCTCTACCTCGGTCATTGTCTGGGCTGCATCAATGGCGGCGGAGAGTGCATCGGTGAGCTTTCCCTGATTTTCGATGGATTTCTTCACTTCCTCCCGGCGCTGCTCCAGATTCCGCAGATAGGTCAGCCGGGTTTCCAGATTGCGAAGGGTGGTATCATCCATGGTGCCGTGCATTTCCTTGCGGTAGCGGGCAATGAAGGGAATGGTATTTCCCTCGTCAATCAGTTGGATGACATTTTCTACGTATTCTTGCTTCTGTTTCAACTCCTGAGACAGAATTTCAGCAATCGATTGCATTCGTTATATCCTCCATGCGAGATTTCGCCTGCATTATATCATAATTTTGCCCAATAGGGAAGGGGCGAATCCGCCGGAACATTTTGTTGAAAACAGGGAATTTCATGGTATAATGGCAGCAAAGTGGCTGTGATACAGCCCAAGCCCCTTTTCCCCGGAGACAGCTGGATAGGGCCATACGCAGCAGAGTGCCGCAGCCTGCGGGATTACAAATGAAAGAATTATGAGGTGTTTGCAATGGGAATTGTTGTCATTGGTGCCATTTTTGTGGATATTAAGGGTTATCCGGAATCCGCCTTCAATGCCGCCGGGCGCAATGTGGGCAGAGTGGAGCAGATTCATGGCGGCGTTGGCCGCAATGTGGCAGAGGACGTGGCCAACTGTGAGCTGCGGCCCACGTTTTTGAGCCTGGTGGACGAAACCGGCACCGGGGAGGATGTGGTGCGCAAACTGAAAAGCCACAAAGTAAATGTGGATTATATTCGCAAAACTCCCGACGGCATCGGTACGTGGCTGGCTGTTTTTGACAATGACGGGGATGTGGTGGCCTCCATTTCCAAGCGCCCGAATCTCTCTCCCATTGCCGATATCCTGGATGAGCAGGGCGATGAGATTTTCAGCCAGGCGGACAGCATTATCATTGAGATTGACTTGGATAAGGAAATTGTGAAGCGGGTATTTCGTCTGGCGAAAAAATACGAAAAAAGAGTATTTGCCATGGTATCCAACATGAATATCGCCCTGGAGCGCCGGGATTTTCTGATGAATGTGGATTGCTTTGTATGTAATCAGCAGGAAGCGGGCATCCTGTTTTCGTCGGATTATTCTGCCGAAACCCCGGAGAGATTGGCGGATATTATTGCAGAGAAGACCCAGGCAGCCTGCATCAACAGTCTGATTGTCACCATGGGGGGAAACGGTGCGGTCTATGCCGACCGATGGGGCAACCGGGGCCATTGTCCTGCCCGGCCTGTCCAGGTGAAGGATACCACCGGGGCGGGGGATGCCTTCTGCGCCGGAGCGGCCATTGGCCTGACCTATGGAAAAAGCCTGGCGGAGTCCTGCCAGATCGGCGCCCATCTGGCCTCTTCCGTGATTGTAACCTCGGAAAACGTCTGCCCCCGTTTCCGGCCCAGAGAGCTGGGGCTGGACATTCCGGTTTCAGAGGAATAACGTTACATCCTTCTTTTCCCAGTGAAAACGAAAGAAATAAGCCGTGCCAAGGCACCGGTGGGAGGAAGCAAAAAGCATGAACCATGATTATCTTCAGCCGAGCCGGGGCAAAAGACGAATGACGGCACTGTTTGTTCTTCTGGCTGTGATTTTTCTGGCGGCGGCAGTGTACTGTGTCTTCTTTGGCTTGAACCAGCTTACTCTGGAGGCTGCGCTTATAGGCAGTGAAACAGAGACAGTGGAGTATGGCCAGGCATTTCAGGATTTGGGCTGCCGGACAGTCCTGCGGGGGACAACGTTCTGGAAGGACGGATGGGAAATTCAAGCATCCCCATCTGTCAGCGGCCATGTTAACCAGCAGAAGCTGGGCAAATATGTGCTGAATTACCAGGTCAGCTTCCTGGGGATGAGGGCTGAGACTACCAGAACCGTGTGTGTCGTGGATACGGTTCCTCCGGTGATTACCTTGCAGCCGGATCCGGTGGATTTGCAGCCAGAGCCGGAATATCAGGAGGCGGGCTTCTCTGCCTTCGACAACTACGATGGCGACCTGACCCAGCAGGTGCAGCGCACCCAGGAGACCGGGAGAATTCTCTATACCGTGACGGATTCCTCTGGAAATCAGACGGTTGCCCAGCGGAAGATTCCTGTTTTTGATGACTATCCCCCCACCCTGGAGCTGGTAGGGGGCAGTCAGGTGACAATTCCGCTGGGGGAGGCGTTCCTCGACCCGGGATATACTGCCACCGACCTGCGGGACGGTGATTTGACCAATGCGGTGGAGGTGAGCATTGACCATCCTTTTGTCCGATATCAGCCGGATGTTTACCTCCTGACCTACCGTGTATCGGACAGCGATGGCAACGAGACAGTGGCCCAGCGTACCTTGACCACCGTCCCCTGCCAGAGACCGGCGGTTATCTATCCCAAGGAAAAGACCATTTATCTGACCTTTGACGACGGCCCTGGCCCGGACACCGGAAGGCTCCTGGATGTATTGAAGCGCTATGATGTCCGTGCCACCTTTTTTGTGGTAAACACTGGCTACGAGGATATGATGCGCCGGATGGTCAACGAGGGGCACAGCATCGGCATCCACACCTGCACCCACCGCTATCAGCAGATTTATTCCAGCCCGGAGGCCTATTTCCAGGATTTGTTTGATATGCAGCAGATCATCCAGGATGCTACCGGGGTACAGACATGGCTGCTTCGGTTTCCCGGTGGCAGCTCCAATACCATCAGCCGAAGAAACAAGGGAATTATGACCTACCTGACCAAGGCGGTGGAGGCCTGCGGCTTTTCCTATTTCGACTGGAACGTGGACAGCAACGATGCCGGCGGTGCAAATACCAGTGCCCAGGTCTATGAAAATGTGGTGGAGGGTGTGGGGCAGAACACCTATTGCGTGGTGCTGCAACACGATATTCACTGTCTCTTATACACATCTCCGAGCCCACGAGA
>UROL01000170.1 GCA_900549495.1 uncultured Eubacteriales bacterium
ACGAGATCAGCCTCGGTCTCGTGGGCTCGGAGATGTGTATAAGAGACAGGCCATTTCCACAGTGACGCTGCCGGTGCCCGCCCCCACGTCCCAGGCCAGGGCATCCGGGGGCAGGGCCAGCTTGGACAGGCACACCGCCCGGATTTCGCTTTTGGTCATGGGGACGGCATCGGTACGCAGGAAGGCCGCATCCGGCATTCCCGGGGTGAAGGGGTGGGCCTCCACCGGCTCCAGCAGGGCGGCGCAGAGGGGGGCAAAGGTCTGGCCTTGCAGCTCCTGGGCGGTGCCCTGGGTGATTTTCTCCTCCGGGTAGCTCAGGTTCTCCCCGGCGGACACCCGGGTGCTTCCCAGCCCCGCCTGGGTCAGCCTCTGGCAGAGCTTGCCCATGCCGTTCTCGCCCCCCACCAGGGTAAACACCCGCCTGCCCTGGCTCAGGGGCAGCAGGATAGGGTTCTCCCGGCCATGGAGGGTGACAGGAACCACATCCTCATAGGAGGTGCCCAGCCGGGCGCACAGGTACACCAGGGAGCTGATGCCGGGAATCAGCCGCAGGGAGCAGTCCCCCAGCAGGGGCAGCAGCTTCTTGGTGCCGCTGAAAAACCCCACGTCCCCGGACATGGCCACGGCCAACCGGCGGCAATGCCGGTTTTCCTCAATGGCGGAGCGGATGCTCTCCGGGGAGATGGCAGCGCACTGGACTTGCCCCGGGGCGGCCACGGCCTGGAGCATCCGCTGAGCGCCGATGATGCAGTCCGCCCGGGCCAGGGCCTCCCGGGCCTCCTGGGTCTGCATACTCCGGCTGCCGGGGCCGATGCCCACCACCGCCACCTCCTGCCGGGGCACGAAGCCGAAGCGCCCGCAGAGCATATCCACGGTCTGCTCCAAGTCCGTCCCGGCGTGCTGGGGCGGGCGGCCAATGATAACGGCGGTAACGCCGCAGGCCTGGGCGGCGGAAATTTTATCCTGGAAGCCCCCGGCGGTGCCGGAGGCCTTGGTCACCAGATAGGCGGCCCCCAAGGCCCTGAGGGTGGCGGCGTTCAGCTCCTGGGTGAAGGGGCCCTGCATGGCCAGAATGTGGCTGGGCTGTAGCCCTGCCTCCCGGCACAGGCGCAGGGAATCCTCCATGGGCAGCACCCGGGCGTACACCCGCTGGGCAAAATTCTCCATTCCGGCGAACTGATGCAGCTCCTTGCTGCCGGTGGTGAGCAGGATGTTCCCCGCCGTCCGGTTCAGGTATTCCACCGCCTGGGGGATGGAGTCTGCAAACACGGCGTTTTCCGGCATACAGGTATCGCTTCGCAGCAGCCGGTGATAGGGCACCTGGGCAGCCTGACAGGCGGCGGCGATATTCTCCGTCACCAGGGCGGCGTAGGGGTGGGTGGCATCGATGACCATATCGAAGCCCTCCCGGGCAAACAGCGCCTCCATTTCCGGCTGGGTCAGCCGTCCGGCGGAGACGGTGAGGTTGTCACTGGCAGGGAGCAGGGTTTGGCCGTACTCCGTGGCCACACAGGCCACCACGGACACCGGCTGCCCCGCCAGGAAGGATACCAGCTCCCGGCCCTCGGTGGTACCGGCAAAAATACACAGCTTACACATCCCGGTATCCTCTGGGGGTGACCAGCTTCCCGGCCAGGATGCGGGTCATGGCGTTGCCGATGAACACGGTACTGAACATATCCGCTTCATAGGTACGCAGCTGCTGCAAGGTAAGCAGCTGCATCCCCTCTCCCTCCCGGCCAATGGCGTGGGCCACGCCGCAGGGCCGGTCCTGGGGCAGGTATTTCAGCAGAATGTCGCAGGCCAGGCGCAGATTGTCCGGGCGGCCATGGCTTCTGGGGTTATACAGGACAATGGACATATCCCCCAGGGCGGCGCATTCCAGGCGCTTCTCGATTTTCTCCCAGGGGGTCAGCCGGTCGCTGAGGCTGATAACGGCGAAGTCGTGGGTCAGGGGCGCTCCCAGCAGGGCGGCCCCGGAGCAGGCGGCGGTGAGGCCGGGGATTACCTGGATTTCCGGCTGGGTGTCCTCCCCCCGGAGCTCATACACCAGGGCGGCCATGCCGTAGATGCCGCTGTCCCCGGAGCAGACCAGGGCCACATTTTTGCTCCTGGCCAAATCCAGGGCCATGCGGCAGCGCTGGGTCTCCCGGGTCATGGGGGTGGTGAGCAGCTCCTTATCCGGGTAGCGCTCCTTCACCAAATCCACATACACAGTATAGCCCACAATGGCGTCGCACTGCTCCAGGGCCCGGTGGGCGGCGATGGTGATATTCTCAAAATTTCCGGGGCCGATGCCCACAACAGTCAATTTACTCAAAGGAAACCTCCACTTTCTCCACGGCCAGGGAGACGGTCACGCCGTCTATGGCGCATTTTTCAACAATGGTTTTCTCCGCTCCCACCAGGGCGGCCCGCTGGCACACGTTGTCCACTCCGGTGACGGATTTCACAAATTCCGATGCCGGGAAGCAGCCGGGGACGGCTTGCAGGGTCTGGGCCGAATAGAAGCGGATGGGCAGGCCCATTTCCCGGCAGTAATCCAGCAGTCCTGGCTCCTGGGCCTTCAGGTCGATGGAGGCGGCGCAGCCTATGGCGGCGGGGTAGATGCCCTGGGCCTCCAACACGGTGGTGACGGCCCGGGCCACGGCCTCCTTGGAAATGCCCCGGCGGCAGCCGATGCCCAGGTGGAGCACCTTAGGAATCAGGTGCAGGGTTTTGGCGAAGGGGTTGTCCCGCCGGTAGCCGATGTAGATGCCCACGGGCCCGGAGTGGCCGGGGCAGGTGCCGGGGGGCAGAATTTCCGGCAGGGGGAAGTCGGCGCAGATTGGCACGTCCCCCTCCAAAATGGCGGCGGACACGGCCTTGGCGGCGGCCAGACTGCTGATTTGATAGCCGTTCCGGGCGGCCCAGGCATCCACGGAGAAGCGGTGCTGGATGTCTGTTGCAGTGGTGATTACCGGGGTGGCCCCCAGGCCCCGGGCCAGCCGGGCGGCCAGGGCGTTGGCCCCGCCGATGTGGCCGGAGAGAATGGGGATGACGAACCGGCCCAGCTCGTCCAGGGAGAGCACCGCCGGGTCCGTGGCCTTGCTGTGCAGGTGGGGGGCGATTTCCCGGACGGCGATGCCCACGCTGCCCACGAAAATCAAGGCGGTATGGCTCCGGAAGAGGCGGCCATAGAAGTCCGGGAAGGGCCTTTCAATGGGCAGGAAGGGGGGCTGGGCCAGGCGCTCCGGGGCGTACAGGGTGGCCTCCCCGGTCAGGGCGGCTACCTTCTCCGCCGTTCGGCAGCCGGTGCGGCTGAAGGCGATAATGGCGGTCAAAGGCTGGCCTCCCGGAACTCGGTGGTGAAGCCGGGGTGGTAGAGCAGGGAGCGGATAACATTATCTCCCAGGCAGTCGCCCACCACGATAAGGCTGGTTTTGGTCAGGCCGTTGTCCGTCACCGTCCGGTGGAGGTTTTCCAGGGTGGTGCGGAAGATTCTCTCCTCCGGCCAGGTGGCCTTGTACACAATGGCAGTCGGGGTATCCGCCGGGTAGCCCCCCTCCAGCAGGTCGGCCTGAAGCTGCTGGGTCAGGCTGGTGCTGAGGAACAGCACCATGGTGGCCCGGTGGGCGGCCAGGGAGCGGATGGACTGGCCCTGGGGCACCGGGGTACGGCCTGCGGCCCGGGTGATGATGACGGTCTGGCTCACCTCCGGCAGGGTATACTCCGCCCGGAGGGAGGCGGCTGCGCCGCAGAAGGCGCTGACCCCGGGGCAGACGTCGTAGGGGATGCCCAGCTTGTCCAGCTCCACGAACTGCTCATGGACGGCGCCGTAGATGCTGGAGTCCCCGGTATGGAGCCGCACGGTGGTTTTCCCGGCGGCCTCGGCGGCCTGGATAACGGCAATGACCTCTTCCAGGGTCATTTTGGCGCTGTCGTGGATTTGGCAGCCCTCCTTGCAGTATTGCAGCAGCTCCGGGTTCACCAGGCTCCCGGCGTAGATAACCACATCACACGCCCCCAGCAGGTGTGCGCCCCGCACAGTAATCAAATCCACCGCGCCGCTCCCGGCGCCCACAAAATGTACCATAACAAATTCTCTCCTTTTTTAGTTACGCTTTAAGCTGGTTCCTATACGGTAAGTGCCCTGGCCCACCCGGTATCGTTTTTGCGGTGGAAACCGGAAGGTTTTGGGCGGTGAAATATTCAGAGTTTCGTAGGGGCGATGAAAATCGCCCGTACCCTTCCGTCTTAGCGAGTACCCGGTTGAATGGTACAGCCTTTCCCGGCTCCCTCTCTGAGGGAGCTGGCACGCCCGCAGGGCGTGACTGAGGGAGTGTCGTCCGTTGGTTGATTCATGCTAACGGTTTACAAACGGCCCCCCCTCGTTCCCGGCTCCCTCTATGAGGGAGCCGGGAAGGGCCGGTGCCATTCATCGGGGTGCTCGCTGAAATCCGGGGTTTCGGGCGATTTTCATCGCCCCTACGAAACTC
>UROL01000171.1 GCA_900549495.1 uncultured Eubacteriales bacterium
CACAAGGCTATTCGTCGGCAGCGTCAGATGTGTATAAGAGACAGTCGCAGCGGCCCTTGCTGCTGTTGCCCACGGCTACCACGGTGCCGTCGGAGCGCAGGCCCACGGTGTGGTCATAGCCGCAGGCAATTTGCACAATGTCCGTCCACTGCTCCACGTCGCAGGCTCCGTAGATGGCGAAGCCCACGGCCAGGGCGGTGCCGTCGGCCCGGAGCCCCACGGTGTGGTCGAAGCCTCCGGCCACGGCCACAATCTCCTTCCAGTCGGATACCTCGCACTTGCCGTTGCCGTTGGAGCCAGCGGTTACCACGGTGCCGTTGCTCCGCAGACCGATGGTGTGGTCAAATCCGGCGGCAATGGCGCTGATATTGCCCCAGTCGGCCACGTTGCACTGGCCGCTGGAATTCTCGCCGGTGGCCACCACGGTGCCGTCAGCCCGGAGCCCCAGGGTATGGTACCCACCGGCGGCCACGGCAATGATATCCTTCCAGCTGCTTACGTCGCACTGGCCGTCCAGGTTGTAGCCGGTGGCCACCACGGTGCCGTCGGCCCGGAGCCCCACGGTGTGATTGGCACCGGCGGCTACGCTGATGATATCCGACCATTCGCTTACATCGCACTGGCCGTATTTGTTGCTGCCTGCGGCCACTACGGTGCCGTCCTTGGTCAGGCCCACCAGATGGGCATACCCGGCATCCAGGGCGAAAATGTCCCGCCAGTTCATGGCATCGGTGATGCCGTCCTTGTCGGTACCGGCGATAATCACGGTGCCGTTCTCCCGGACGGCGGCGGTGAAGGTGTTACCGGCGGCAATGGATTTACGCAGCTGGGTGGTGTCCCGGGCCACGGTGTGGAACAGGCGGGAGTTACGCACCTGGGCCGCCTGCTGGGGGGCATCGGAGTAGTTGCCCAGGCCGGTGAACAGCTCCTCGGCCTTGTCGTAGTCCTGGGCGGCGTAGCACTCCTCGGCCCAGGCATAGGCCGCCTCCTGGGCCCGCTGGGCGGCATCGGAGTAGTCCCCCAGCTGCTCAAACACCAGAATGGCGGACTGGTAATTGCCCACCTCCAGCAGCTGCTCGGCATCGCTGTAGTGCTGGGCATTCCGGGCTTCGATTACGTTTTCCAGCTGCTGGGGAGCATCGGAATAGTCCCCCAGGGCGGTGAAGAGGGCCTCGGCCTGGTCGTAGTCGCAGGCCTGGAATTCCTGCTGGGCCCAGGCGTAGCGGGCGCTTCGGGCCAGCTCGGCGCTGTCCTTGTAGTCCCCCAGCTTTTCGTAGGAGGTGACGGCATCGGAATACGCCCCGTCCTTCACCAGCTGCCCGGCCTGAACATAGGAGATTTCCAAATCCACGTCCGCTGCCCGCTGGGCGGCATCGGAGTAAGTACCCAGGGCGGCAAAGCCATCCCGGGCCTCGTTGTATTTTCCGGCCCGGAGCTGGGTGTCGGCCCGCTGATAGCGCACCTGACGCACCCGCTGGGCGGCATCGGAATAGTCCCCCAGGGCCTCGAAGGTGGCCTCGGCCTCATCGAATTTGCCCAGAGCCAGCAGGGACTCGCCCTTGTCATACCGGGCGGCCAGAATCCGGTCGGCAGCATCGCTATAGCCGCCCAGGGCATAGAAGGCAGAGGCGGCCTCGTCGTACTTGCCCTCCTGAAGCAGCTCGTCGGCGGCGGCGTAGCGCACCTGGGAGATTTTATCCCGGGCGTCGGAATAGTCCCCCAGGGCCTTGAACTGGGCGGTGGCCTCGGTGTACAGCCCCTGCTCCAGCAGCTGGCAGCCATAGGCGTACTGGCTCTCCTTGGCGCAGTCGGCGGCATCCCGGAAGCTGCCCAGGGCGGTGAATTCCTCCATGGCCTGCTGGAACTTACCGGCGGCCATCAGGGCCTGGGCACCGTTGTACCGGTTGCCGGGGACAAACACCTTGGCCACCAGTGTCCAAATCAGGATAATTGCAATCAGCACCCCCGCCACAATGCCGTAGGGCAGGTAGCGGTTGTCCAGGCGAAATTTTCCTTTGATTTTTTCCAATGTTTCCTTCATGGAACATTCCTCCTTTTGTCAGGTAAAACACATCCGTCAAATCCCCCAGGATGCAGCGGATGCCCCCATTGGATTATTTTTCTCTATTTTACCATATCCGTGGGGGTTGTCAATTCCCCATTCCCCGGGGAAAATGGCGGGATTGTGAAATAAGCGTGAATTTATGGTTGCACCCCCGGCATAGGGATAGTATAATGAGTTTAATAACCTGCCGCTGCCCGGCTTGCTCTGGGGCGGCCCATCACCTGAAAAGGGGAGACAGACAATGAAAGTCGTTTTGCAGAATCTCACCAAAGTATTCCCTGCCCGGAAGAAGGGCGGGGCGGACACCGTGGCGGTGGATGATTTTACCTATGAAATTCCGGATGGCAAGCTCATTGGCCTGCTGGGCCCCTCGGGCTGCGGCAAGAGCACCACACTATATATGATTTCCGGCTTGCAGGCCCCCACCCGTGGCCGGATTTTCTTCGGCGACCAGGACGTGACCCAGCTCCCCGCCGAGGAGCGGGGGGTGGGGCTGGTGTTCCAGAACTACGCCCTGTATCCCCACCTGACGGTGCTGCAAAACATCTGCTTCCCCCTGGAAAACCGGAAGGGGAAGGACAGGCTCTCCAAGGCGGAAATCCGCCGCCGGGCAGAGGAGGCGGCCAGACTGGTGCAGATTGACGGCCTGCTGGAGCGCAAGCCCAGTGAGCTCTCCGGCGGCCAGCAGCAGCGGGTGGCCATTGCCCGGGCTCTGGTCAAAACCCCCAGAGTGCTGCTGCTGGATGAACCCCTGTCCAACCTGGATGCCCGGCTCCGGCTGCAAACCCGGGAGGAAATCCGCCGCATCCAGAAGCAGACCGGCATCACCACGGTATTCGTCACCCACGACCAGGAGGAGGCCATGAGCATTTCCGACTGCATTGTGGTGATGAAGGCCGGGCGGGTACACCAGATTGGCAAGCCCCAGCAGGTGTATGACGACCCGGTGGATCTCTTCGTGGCCAAATTCCTGGGCACACCCCCCATCAACGTGTTTGACGGACGGGTTCAGGGCGGCAAGCTGCTGCTGGGTGAGGACACAGTGTTGGAGGTTTCCGGCGTTGCCGACGGTAAGGTAATCGTGGGCGTGCGGCCAGAGGGCTTTGTGCCGGAGGAGAAGGGCGGCCTAAAGTGCAAGCTGCTGAATGTGGAGGTCATGGGCCGGGACGTCAGCGTGGTCAGCACCCACCCGGCCTTCCAGGGGGCGGCTATCCGCGCCATTGTCGCCTCGGATGCCGCCATCAACCGGGAGGCGGAGACGGTGCGCTTCCGCCTGAAGCCAAACAAGGTGCTGCTCTTCGATCCGGAAACAGAGCTACGCATCCCCTTCCGGACATAAGGAGACCATATGGAACAGCAAAATAAAAAGGGCTGGCTGTATCTGCTGCCCGCATTCCTCTTCCTGGGGGCTTTTCTGGTATACCCGCTGATTGACGTATTTGTGTATTCCTTTGAAGAGAGCTTCAATTTTGCCTCCCAGACCTATACCGGGGTGGGCACCTTCAATTTCTCCTACGTCCTCCACGACCCCTATTTCCTGCAAGCGCTGAAAAATACCTGCATCCTGGTGCTCATCACGGTGCCCCTGTCCACCGGGCTGGCGCTGCTGATTTCCGTGGCCCTTAGCTCCGTGCAGAAGCTCCGGGAGCTGTTTCAGACCATTTTCTTCCTGCCCTACGTCACCAATACCCTGGCGGTGGGGCTGGTGTTTATGATTCTGTTTAAGAAAACCCCCTATTCCGACGGCCTGGTGAATCTGCTGCTGGGGGTGCTTGGCATTGCCCCGGTGGACTTTATCGACGGCCCCTACTGGGCAAAGATGTTCGTGCTGTGCTTCTATACGGTGTGGATTGTCATGCCCTTTAAGATTCTGATTCTCACCAGCGCCCTGGCCTCGGTGAGCCAGACCTATTACAACGCCGCCAAGGTGGACGGCACAGGAAAATGGCGCATCTTTACCAAAATTACCCTGCCTATGATTTCCCCCTCCATCTTTTATCTGGTGGTCACCGGCTTCATTGGCGCATTCAAGGCCTACAGCGACGCCGTGGCCCTGTTCGGCGTGAACCTAAACAATGCCCAGATGAATACCATTGTGGGCTACGTCTACGATATGCTCTATGGCAACTCCGGCGGCTACCCCTCGTATGCCTCCGCTGCGGCCATTCTCCTGTTCTCCATTGTGCTGACCATCACCTGCATCAATCTGCTGGTGAGCAAGAAGCACGTCCATTATGTGTAGGGACGGCACGACAAGCACCCGCCAAACCGTAGGGGCGGATAGCATCCGCCCGAAGCCTCGGATTTTAGCAAGCACCCGGTTGGATGGTGAATGCCGCCGACTAGCGCCCCTTGGC
>UROL01000172.1 GCA_900549495.1 uncultured Eubacteriales bacterium
GAGTTGGCAGTGGGGCGGCAGAATGACGGCGGCAGCGCAGACCGGCCCCGCCAGCGGCCCCCGGCCCGCTTCGTCAATGCCGCAGATGGTTTGTACGCCGTCGGCATACTGCTGGTCTTCAATTTCCCACATAGTGATATCCATTATTCCACATCCTCCGGCATTTCCAGGGTGAATTTCCCCAGTTTTCCGCTGCGGAATTCGTCCATCAGCACCTTGGCCATGCGCTCGGTGTGAACCTCTCCGCCCCGGAGCAGCAGCCCCCGCTTTCTGCCTGCCATTTCCAGCAGCGCATAGCCGGGGGTTGCCGGTTCGGCCTCCACCTTATAGCGGAGGGCCAGAACCTGGGGATAGTATTTCAGCAGCAGCTCCATCAGGCGGCAGGAAAGCTCCTCAATGTCGATGACGCCTTCCTTCACTGCGCCGGTGTATGCCAGCATCATCCCCACCTGGGGGTCATCAAACTTGGGCCACAAAATCCCCGGGGTGTCCAGCAGCTGTAGGCCGGAATCCACTGTGACCCACTGCTTGCCCCGGGTTACGCCAGGGCGGTTCTCTGCCTTTGCTCCTTTGCGGCCGGAAATCTGGTTAATCAGCGTGGATTTTCCCACATTGGGGATTCCCACAACCATCACCCGCAGGGGGCGGTTCATGCCCCGGGCGGCATCCCGTGCCAGCTTCTCGGCGCAGGCAATCCGGGCGGCAGGGGTGAACTCCTGAATGCCCTGGCGGCTTTTGCAGTCGGTGGCCAGAACAGCCATACCCTTGCTCTTAAAATAGTCCCGCCATTTTTTTGTGGCAGCCGGGTCTGCCAAATCCATCCGGTTGAGGACAATCATCCTGGGCTTGCTGCCGCAGATGGCATCTATGTCCGGGTTCCGGCTGGAAATGGGAATACGGGCATCCACAATCTCACAGACGGCATCCACCTGCTTCAAATCTGCCTCGATTTGGCGGCGGGTTTTTGTCATGTGGCCGGGATACCACTGGATATTCATATTTTCCGTCATTTCACTGCTCCAATCCGGTTGAAGTCCCGCTGCTGGGCGCCCCGCATACCGGTGCCGGGGAACATCAGGAAAATCACCTTTCCCAGCACCTCCCGTCTGTCCACCTGGCCAATCTCATTGGAGCGGCTGTCCTTGGAGTTATTGCGGTTGTCTCCCATAACAAACACCTTGCCCTGCTCCACCACCTGGGGAAAAGAGCCGCTCTCTTTCAGCGTGGTCAAGGTCTTGGTATAGGGCTCATCCAGGGCGGTACCGTCCACATAGACTATCCCCTGGTCAAAATCAATATCCACTGTCTGCCCCTCGGTGGCGATGACACGCTTGACAATGGGCTTTCCATTGGAATACGCCTGCTTGCTCACCACAACCACGTCGCCATGGTCTGGGTTCTTATAAAACATGTTGCTCACCAGCAGCATATAGTCCCCATTCAGCAGGGTGTTTTCCATGGACGGGCCGTCCACCACGATGAGACGCAGGAACAGCATCAGCACCGCCGTGACAATCACCAGCATAAAAATCATATCGTGCAGGCACAGGGCCACATTCTGCTGCCAGGTATATTGCTCTTTCTTTTCAGCCTTTTTTTCACGGCCTTCCTTATGAAACATCTTACCAAACGAGCTCATTTTCATCCACGTCCTTTTCCGTTGGCTTCATTGCACATGATAGCTCACTATACCACATTCTGTCGGAAAATTCCAGACAAAGCGGGAATTTTTACAAATTATTTGCACCAATATAAAAAGAGAGGGACAAGCCCTCTCTTTTTATCGGTTTTGGAATTACACGTTCTCCTTGATCTTGGCAGCCTTGCCGAAGCGACCACGCAGGTAGTACAGCTTTGCACGGCGAACCTTGCCCTTGCGGACAGTCTCGATCATTGCCACATTGGGAGAATGCAGGGGGAAGACCTTCTCGCAGCCCACACCGTAGGAAATACGGCGGACAGTGATGGTCTCGCCGATGCCGCCATGCTTACGGGCAATGACAGTACCTTCGAAAACCTGGATACGCTCACGGGAGCCTTCCTTGATGCGAACGTGCACACGAACGGTGTCACCCACCCGAACTTCGGGCAGCTCTTCCTTCATGTACTGGCTATTGAGAGCCTTAACAAGATCCATTTCTTTGTCCTCCTTAGATATTAGGCGTTCATGCTCACGGTAACGCGGCAGAGGACTCACCTTGATTTCAGACCGATTTATTCTAGCACAGTATGTTGAGAAAAGTCAAGCTCTTTTTACACAAAAAGCATATCGTTATTTCTGCCAATCATCTTCATTGCATTGTGGTAGCAAATTTTCTTGGCCTCTTCCAGTGTAAAATCCATTTTCTCTAAGATTTCAAAATATTTACTATATATCGCTACCGGTTCAAGATTTCGATTATCCGGGTAATCCGTTGCGAATATGAGTTTGTCAATATCAAACTGTCTTAATACTTCATTTGTCTTTTCTATTCCAAATTTGCTGGCCAAGTCAGGAAGGATTGCTGAGAAATTCGTATATAATCCAAGATTCCTTAGTTCCTCATATTGGAAACCTCCCATGTGGGCAATAGAAATTCTCAAATCAGGATATTTCTTCACTATATTTTTTATTCTTGATGGAGAGCATACATCGTCTGAAATATGTGTTCTAGGATAGGAATGCACTTCTACCAATACATTGTTTTTGTTTGCCCATGCAAAGATACCATCATAATATCTTCCATCAACCGGGTATCCCGTATTGGATGGATGAATCTTCACTCCTAGAAATTCATCTTGTCCCAATACCTTTTCCAATTCATGGATTGTGGTCTTCAAATCATTTCGAATATCAATTTCTGCAAATGCAAATAGCCTATTCCTTGATTTTCTGCACATATTTGCCATATTGTTATGGACGGATGCAACCTTAAAATCCATGGACATCATGTATGTATCATTAAACGGCATTATAAATGCATTTTCTATGTTGTATTCGGCCATTATCTTGATATAGTCGTCAACATCTCCATGAGAAACAAACTCGTTATCATATCCCTTATTGGCTTCGATAACATCCGGAGGCATTAAATGTATATGTGCATCTATCTTAGGGATTTTCTTCCAATCAACCATTTTGTCCTTCTCCCTTCTATATATAGTTACTCATGCTTTGCACCCTGCAAAATCCGAACATTTTCGTCAAAAATAAAAGGAGCGCCATGAGTAGTATAGCATTTGATGTTGAAATTTCAAAGACCTTTTTACCAGAGTTGTATGCGGCAAAGATTGACTTGTATTTTTCACTCAAAACGATGCCCTCATCACATATTGGCAGCGCAAAAAACGCTGCAAGCCTTTTCCGGCTTGCAGCGGCGCTTTTTGGCATCCCAGAAGGGATTTGAACCCCCGACCTTCCGCTTAGGAGGCGGACGCTCTATCCAGCTGAGCTACTGGGACGTATCTTTTGCTCGTCTATTCTACTGAAAAAACAGGCGGCTGTCAAGAGGCAACCAATGCAGCTTTTGGGATGAAAGAAGGATTTGACCATGGAGAAAAAAGTGCTATAATGGGGGCAGCTAAGAGAAAAGGAGACGTAACCCATGAACTACGAAGCAAGACGTCAGGCGATTCTGGACCAGATGGAGGAGAACTCTCTGCTGATTCTCTACTCCGGCGAAAACGTGCACCGGAATGCCGATGCATACTACCTCTTTGAGGAAAACAAGCATTTCTTTTATCTCACCGGACTGCGCCGGGAAAACATGGCCCTGGTGATGAAGAAGGTGGACGGCAGCTGCACCACCGTTCTGTACATCCCCCAGGCAGACCCCAGCGCAGAGCGCTGGACAGGCAAGATGGTGACTGTGGAGGAAGCAAAGGCCATCTCCGGCATCCAGGATGTACGGTTCACCCAGCGGTTGGATGCCCAGATGCAGTATATGCTGAACGGCAGCGATATCCGGGTCTGCTACTTTGACTGCTACCGGAACCAGCTCAGCGACCTGCCTGACTACAATCTGGCCAAGGCCCAGCAATTTGCCGCCGACTTCCCGGGAATCTCCATCCGGGACCTGTGGCGCATGGTAGCAAAGCTGCGGATGCAGAAGGACCCGGAGGAAATTGAAAAAATCTCCCAGGCCATTGCGGTAACCCGCCAGGGGCTGGAGGAGGTTATGTCCACCCTGAAACCGGGAATGAAGGAATACCAGGCGCAAGCCAATTATGAGCATGTGCTGTATTACCAGGGCACCGAAGGCCCCTCCTTCCCCACCATTGCAGGCAGCGGCAAGAATGGCTGCATGCTCCACTATGAGACCAACCGGGACACCTGCCAGGATGGCACCCTTCTCCTGCTGGACCTGGGCACCCGGGTAGACGGCTACTGCTCCGACATCACCCGAACCTGTC
>UROL01000173.1 GCA_900549495.1 uncultured Eubacteriales bacterium
ACGAGATCAGCCTCGGTCTCGTGGGCTCGGAGATGTGTATAAGAGACAGCTATACCCCCTTTGCCCAGGCCATCCCCAATGTGCCGGTAATTGATGCCACCGCCTGTATCAAAATGAAAACCGGCAAATGCGGCATCTGCGAGAAATTCTGCCAGGCCGGGGCCATCGACTACACCCAGAAGGATACCATCGTCACCCGGGAATATGGCGCTATTGTGGTGGCCACCGGCTTTGACACCATTCCGCTGGATAAGTACGGTGAATACGCCTATAACGAAAGCAAGGATGTTATCACCTCCCTGGAGCTGGAGCGAATCATGAACGCCGCCGGCCCCACCAAGGGCCATCTGGAGCGGCTCTCCGACGGCAAGGCCCCCAAGGAGATTGTCTTCATCCAGTGCGTGGGCAGCCGGTGCAGCGACCGCCGGGGCAAGCCCTACTGCTCCAAAATCTGCTGCATGTACACCGCCAAGCACGCCATGCTGATTCGGGACAAGTACCCGGATACCAAGGTGACGGTGTTCTACATTGATGTCCGCACCCCAGGCAAGAATTTCGATGAATTCTATCGCCGGGCCGTGGAGGACTACGGCGTCAACTACATCAAGGGCCAGGTGGGCAAGGTCGCCCCCCAGCCGGACGGAAGCCTGCTGGTGCAGGGCGTGGACCTGCTGGAAAACAAGCAGATTCTGAAGAAGGCGGATATGGTGGTGCTGGCAACAGCCATCGAGCCCAACAAGGATGTGCGGAAAATCGCCACCATGCTCACCGCCTCCATCGATACCAACAATTTCCTGACCGAGGCCCATCCTAAGCTCCGGCCCGTGGAATCCCCCACGGCGGGTGTGTTCCTCTCCGGCGTGTGCCAGGGGCCAAAGGACATCCCCGAAACCGTCGCCCAGGCAGGTGCGGCAGCCGTAAAGGTTATCGGTCTGCTGGCCAAGGACTCTCTGACCACCAATCCCTGCACCGCAAAATCCGACGAGCTGCGGTGCAATGGGTGCAGCCAGTGTGCAAATGTGTGCCCCTACGGTGCCATTTCCTATGAAACCAAGCTCATCAACGACCATGGTGTCCGGGAAGAGCGCCGCATTGCCGTGGTCAACTCTGCCCTGTGCCAGGGCTGCGGTGCCTGTACCGTCACCTGCCCCAGCGGAGCCATGGATTTGCAGGGCTTTAGCAACAGGCAAATCATTGCGGAGGTGGATGCCATATGCCGGTAAACGAAAATTGGAAGCCCACCATTGTGGCATTCTGCTGCAACTGGTGCAGCTATGCAGGTGCCGACCTGGCTGGTTCCAGCCGCCTGAGCTACCCTGCGGATGTGAAAATCATCAAAGTTCCCTGCTCCTGCCGGGTAAATCCCATGTTTATTCTGCGGGCCTTTGAGAAGGGCGCAGACGGCGTGATTCTCTGCGGCTGCCACCCCGGCGACTGCCACTACTCCACCGGCAACTACTACGCCCGGCGGAGAATGACCCTGCTGTTCTCCATGCTGGATTATCTGGGTGTGGAAAGTGGCCGGACACGGGTGGAGTGGGTCTCCGCCGCCGAAGGCGTGAAGTTCTCGGAAACCATGAACTCCTTTGTGGAGAAGGTGCATGGGCTTGGCCCCTGCGTCAGATTGGGGGATTTGCGATGCAAGAAATGATACAGTGCGCCAAGGCATTGCTGGAAAGCGGCCAGGTCAGCCGTGTGCTGGGCTGGAAGAAGGGCGAGACGGAATTCGACGTGGAGCCCGCCTTTTTTGATACCGCCGAGAGCCTGGATGGCCTCTTCTACAATGCTTTCTGCGGCGCCAACCTGAGCAAATATATGATTGAGGCCGGGAAGAAGGAGGGTAAAACCCTGGTCTTCCTGAAGCCCTGCGACAGCTACAGCTACAATCAGCTCCTAAGAGAGCACCGGGTTGAGCGGGAGAAGGCCTACATCATCGGCATCGGCTGCAAGGGAAAGCTGACGGTGAACAAAATTCCCTTCGACGGCATTCTCTCCGTCCAGGGGGCAGACTACCCCGATTACAGCGAAAATCTTACGGTGGAGACACTGTATGGCACCAAGCACATTTCCTATAAGGATGCCATGCTGGAGCGCTGCCACGTCTGCAAGGGAAAAGAGCATGTGGTATACGACCAGCTCCTGGGAGAATCCCAGGATACGGTGGATGCAGAGCGCTTCGCCCAGGTGACCGCCCTGGAGGCCATGGCACCGGAAGAGCGATTCGCCTTCTTCCAGGCGGAGCTCTCCAAGTGCATCCGCTGCAATGCCTGCCGGAATGTGTGCCCCGCCTGCTCCTGCCGCAAATGTGTCTTCGACAGCACCGCCTTCGACTCCGCCCAGAAGGCCAACACCACCTCCTTCGAAGAGAAGATGTTCCATGTGATTCGTGCCTTCCATGTGGCCGGGCGCTGCACGGACTGCGGCGAGTGCAGCCGGGTTTGTCCCCAAGGAATTCCCCTGCACCTGTTCAACCGCAAGTTCATCAAGGATATCAACACCATCTACGGTGACTATCAGGCCGGAGCCGACCTGGAAAGCAAAGCTCCCCTGACCAGCTTCCGTACAGACGACGCCGAGCCCGGCGTAGGAAGGGGGTAACGGAATGTTTCGCATTCAAAGAGAAAACCTTCCTGGGCTCTATGCGGCCATTGCCGCCGAGAATGACCTGTTCCTGCCGGTGAAGGCCGCCGGGAAAACCAACTACGCCCTATGGAACCCAGAATGCCAGCCCGACCTGGACACTCTGAAAACCGTAAAATCTCCCAAGGATGTATTCTTCCCCCAGAGTGAAAACCTCTACACCTGCCAGAATGATGCCGGTAAGCTCTCCATCACCCCGGAAAAGCACCGGGATACCCCCTTTGTGGTGCTGGGCATGAAGGCCTGTGACGTCCGGGCTGTGACCGTGCTGGACAAGGTATTCCTGTCTGCCCCGGTGGACACCTATTACGCTGCCCGGCGGGAGATGGGAACCATTGTCAGCCTCGCCTGCGGGAAGCCGGAGGCCTCTTGCTTCTGCGGCACCTTCGGCATCGACTGCGCCGCCCCGGAAGGAGACGTAGCCACCTGGCTGACGGAGGATTTTCTGTACTGGAATCCCCAGAGTGAAAAGGGCACCGCACTGACAAGCAAGCTGGCCGCCCTGCTGGAGCCCTGCGGCGAAGAGGCCGTAGCCCGGGAAAAGGACGGCATTCACGCCATCTGCCAGCGACTGCCCCTGAGGGAGCTGAGCCTTTCCAACTGGGGGGCGGAGGCTGCCAGTAAGAATTTCGATTCTCCCATCTGGGAAGAGCTGTACCACCCCTGCCTGGCCTGCGGCACCTGCACCTTCGTATGCCCCACCTGCCAGTGCTATGATATCAAGGATTTCAGCACCGGGAGCGGCGTCCAGCGCTACCGCTGCTGGGACAGCTGCATGTATTCCGACTTCACCATGATGGCCGCCGGGAACAACCGCACCAGCCAGATGCAGCGGTTCCGCCAGCGCTTTATGCACAAGCTGGCCTATTTCCCCGCCAATTACGATGGGATGTTCTCCTGTGTCGGCTGCGGCCGGTGCGTGGACAAGTGTCCCAGCCATCTGAATATTGTCAAGGTCATCAAGGCCTTTGAAAAGGAGGGAAAATGATGCACGAATGCACCTGCTTTCCCGGCTTTGCCCACGACGTGCTGGTGCCCCAGGTAGGCATCATCACCGACATCCGGGAGGAAACCCCGGATGTGAAAACCTTCCGGGTCAACGCCCCCGGGGGCGGCAAGCTCTTTGAGCATCTGCCCGGCCAATGCGCCATGCTGTGCCTTCCCGGGGTCAGCGAGGCCATGTTCTCCATCACCTCCTCCCCCACCAACCGGGAGTATCAGGAATTTTCCATCAAGCGCTGCGGCGAGCTGACCAATCAGCTCCACAGCTTGCAGGTGGGAGATGAGATTCTCATTCGGGGCCCCTATGGCAACCATTTCCCGGTGGAGACGGAGCTGAAGGGAAAGAACCTGCTGTTCATCGCCGGTGGTATCGGCCTGGCGCCCCTACGCAGCGTTATCAACTACGTGCTGGACAACCGGGACAATTACGGCACCGTGGATATCCTCTACGGCTCCCGGTCGGCAGACGACCTGGTGCGTCGGGATGAAATGGAGACGGTGTGGGCCAAGGCCAAGGATGTCAATGTGTACATGACCATTGACCGGCCCCAGGAGGGCTGGGAGGGCCACGTGGGCTTCGTCCCCGCCTACCTGAAAGAGGTGGGCTTCGACACCAACAAGGTTGCCCTGCTCTGCGGCCCCCCCATTATGATTAAATTCTGCCTGCAGGCCCTGGAAGAAATGGGCTTCTCCAAGGAGCAGGTTTATACCTGTC
>UROL01000174.1 GCA_900549495.1 uncultured Eubacteriales bacterium
GTTCAGGGCCCGGATAATGGCGGCGAAGAAATCGTCGGCGTTGTAGCTCTGGAAGGTGAAGCCCAGGCCGCCCTGGCCGTCCTCGTCGCAGGGGGGCACGGTGTCCTTCAGGCCGCCGGTGGCGTGAACTACCGGCACGGTGCCGTAGCGCATGGCGTTCATCTGGCTCAGACCGCAGGGCTCACTCTTGGAGGGCATGAGATAGATGTCCGCTCCGGCGTACATCCGGGCGGCCAGACCCAGGTTGAAGGTAATCTTGGCCGCCACCCGGTCCGGGAACTGCTCCTGCAAATCCCGGAAGAAGGCCTCATACTGGGGCTCGCCGGTGCCCAGGATAATCATTTGGGCATCCTGCTCCCACATCAGCCGCCGGGCGATGTAGCACAGCAAATCCAGGCCCTTGTGCCCGGCCAGCCGGGTGACCATCACCATCAATGGCACATCCGGCTTCACCGGCAGGCCCACCTCCTCCTGCAATGCCGCCTTTACCTTGGCCTTGCCCTCCGGGAAGGTGTCGGCGTTGTAGTGGGCGGGCAGCGCCGGGTCGGTCTCCGGGTTGAAGGTATTCACATCGATGCCGTTGGTAATGCCGGTGAGCTTCCAGGCGGCCCCGGCAATGATATTGTCCAGGCCGTGGGAGTAATAGGGGTACATCAGCTCCCGGGCATAGGTCTCGGAGACGGTGGTGAGCATATCGCAGCACTCAATGCCCCCCTTCATCACATTGACGGAGTGGTTCATGTCCAGAGTGCCCCGGTAGTCCCAGGGGAGGCCCAGCACATCATCGAAGAAATTGCTGTTGGCCCAGCCCTGGTATTCGATGTTGTGGATGGTATACATAATTCTTGTGCCGGGGAATTTGGCCCGGTACACCGCCTTGAGGTACACGGGGATCAGGCCGGTCTGCCAGTCGTTGCACTGGATGATGTCCGGCACCAGCTCCAGCGCCGCCATGGCATCCAGGCAGCCCCGGGAGAAGAAGGCGAAGCGCTCGCCGTCGTCCATATCGCCGTAAATGGCCCCGGTGCGGGCGCCGAAATAATACTCGCTGTCCAGGAAATACACCTGAACGCCGTCGGTGCGGTTCTTGAGCTTCAGAACGCCGCAGTACTGCTGCCGCCAGCCCAGCTGCACCCGGAACTCGGCCACCTTCTCGGTGACGTAGGCGGTATTGCTCTTGATTTTATTGTAGTAGGGCAGGAACAGGGACACCTGATTCCCCGGGATGCGGGACAGAGCGGCGGGCAAAGCCTCCATCACGTCTCCCAGGCCGCCGGACTTGGCGTAGGGCGCCCCCTCGGAGGCGCAGATGGCAATTTTCATACAGTTTCACCCCGCTTGATGACGATGGGATTGGCCCGGGTGCCGAAGAGGCGGGTTCCGGGGGTCACGGTGACGTTCTTATCCAGAATTACGTTTTTCAGCTGGCAGCCCTCCCCTACCACGGTGTCGTTCATAATCACGCAGTTTTCCACGTCGCTGTCCTGGGCGATGGTCACCTGGCGGAACAGGATGGAGTCCTTCACCCGGCCCTCTACCATGCAGCCGTCGGCCACCACCACGTTTTCCAGCTGGCAGGCATCGCCGTAGTAGGCGGGAACCCGGCTGCGGACCTTGGTATACACCGGGTGGGCCCCGTTGAACAGGCCGTCCCGGACCCTCTTATCCGTCAGAGCCAGGCTGTGCTCGAAGTATTCCTGGGTGGACTCGTTGAACATCACCACGCCGTCGTGCTGGTAGGCCCCCACGGTAAGGAGCCCAGCTCTCCAGCCGCCCATGCACAGGTCTCTGTCCATGTGGAAGAAGTTCTTGGCCACCAGGGACTTGACGAACCGCAGCAGTGTCTGACGGCGCATCACGAAAATGTCCATAGAGGCCTGGTAGTCCGCCGGGGCGGCGTAGTCGCAGACCATGTCGCAGACCTCACCCTGGTCGTCCAGCTTCAGGGCGAAGTCCATCTTCTTCTGACCGTTGCACACACCCTTGCAGGTGACCACGGTGATATCCTTGCCGGAGGCGGCGTGGGCGGCAATGACCTTGTTCAAATCGATATTGGAAAGGACGGTGGAGTCAATCATCACCACATAATCGTCGTCGCCGTATTCCAGGAAGTCCATATTGGAGGACAGGCTTTCCAGCTTGCCCCGGTAGGAGTGGTTCACAGAGGTGGCATAGGGAGTGAGGAATTCCAGGCCCCCCTCACCCAGCTCCAGGCCCCATTCCTCGCCGTCACCCACATGGTTCATCAGGGACTGGAAGCTGAACCGGGCAATGATGCCCACATGCCGGATACCGGCAAAGGCGAAGTTGGACAGGCCGAAGTCCACCTGGCGATAGCGGCCGCCGAAGGGCAGGGAGGCCATGGTGCGTTTGTTGGTCAGATCACCGATGTTGGCATCATTGGTGAAAAGAATACCCATTACATTCATTTTCGTTTCCTCCTTACAGCATATCGCCCGGGGCCAGCACGGCGTTCTCGGGGATGACCACGCCCTTGCCGGCAACGCTGATTTTCTTCTTCTCGTCGGGGGCGAAGGCGCCGCCCACCACGGCGTTGCGGCAGACCTTGCTGTCCTCCCCCAGGATGGCGTGGCGGACAATGGCTCCGGACTCCACCACCACACCGGGCATCACCACGCTGTCCTCAATCAGGGCATCCTTGCCGATGGTGCAGCCGATGCTCACCACGCTGTGGCGCACGGTGCCGTAGACCTCGCAGCCCTCGGCCACGAAGGAGCCCACCACCTTGGCAGCCTCGTCGATATAAGAGGAGGGCAGGGCGGAATTCCGGGCGTAAATCTTGGTGCGCTCGTCCCCCCGGATGTTGAAGGCGGGGTTCTTCCCCAGCAGATCCATATTGGCTTCCCAGAGGGAGGCGATGGTGCCCACGTCCTTCCAGTAGCCGTCGAAATTATAGGCCATCAGCTTGTGGCCGTCGGCCAGGAGCATGGGGATGATATTCTTGCCGAAGTCGTTGGAGGAATCCGGGTTTTCCTCGTCGGCAATCAGGGCCTCCCGCATCACCTTCCAGGTGAAGCAGTAGATGCCCATGGAGGCGTTGGTGGACTTGGGCTTCTTGGGCTTCTCCTCGAACTCGTAGATGGTATTGTCCGGGTTGGTGTTCAGGATGCCGAAGCGGCTGGCCTCTTCCAGGGGGACGTTCCGCACGGCGATGGTGCAGGCGGCGCCGTTCTCCTCGTGGAAGGCCACCATCTTGGAGTAGTCCATCTTATAGATATGGTCGCCGGAGAGCACCACCACATACTCCGGGTCGAACCGGTCGATGAAGTCGATGTTCTGATAGATGGCGTTGGCGGTGCCCTTGTACCAGCCCTGCTTCTTGTCGTGGCGCTCGTAGGGGGGCAGCACCTGGGCGCAGCTATGGGTCTTATTCAGATTCCAGGGCTGACCGTTGCCGATGTATTCATTCAGCTCCAGGGGCTGATACTGGGTGAGGATGCCCACGGTATCGATGCCGGAGTTGACGCAGTTGGACAGGGGGAAATCGATAATGCGGTATTTTCCGCCGAAGGGAACGGCCGGCTTAGCGGTTTTTTCCGTCAGCACATACAGTCGGCTGCCCTGGCCCCCGGCCAGAAGCATGGCAATACAGCGTTTTTTCTGAAAGTACATGGTCACAGCTCCTTATGTTCGTCATGAAATTCGCATACAAATTCACTCGGAAATGCATATAGCATGTCCACGAATACCATACCATATTTTGCCCAAAGAAAAAAGTGACATTTTATCTAAAATATCCTTCATTTTTTAAGCATCTTGCATAAATCTCATTGGAGTGAAAACGTGTAAGAATGTGAAAAAACACCGAATTGTGTCAAAAACAACCGTTTCCCATCCCCCCACCGAATTTTTTCCCCAATTGAACGGTGGAATGTAAAACACTCTGAGTTTCGTAGGGGCGATGAAAATCGCCCGTAACCCCACGTCTTAGCGAGTACCCCGATGAATGGTGCAGCCCATTCCCGGCTCCCTCTGAGGGTTGTGGATAAGTCTGTGGAGAGTGTGAATAACTCTGGGGAAAACCGGGGAAAGGGGTGTGGAGAATGGGCTGCCTCACAGCTTTTTGGGGGCGGAGACGCAAAAAATCCAGTGCACAAGGCACTGGATTTTTGTCATGGTGACCCGTACGGGAATCGAACCCATGTTACCGCCGTGAAAGGGCGGTGTCTTAACCGCTTGACCAACGGGCCTGGTAGCGGCAATCTGATTCGAACAGATGACATACCGGGTATGAACCGGCTACTCTACCAACTGAGTTATGCCGCCATGTGGTCAAAGGATTTCGGCACCGCCGAAATCAGCTTCATTATTGTATCC
>UROL01000175.1 GCA_900549495.1 uncultured Eubacteriales bacterium
TCAGATGTGTATAAGAGACAGGATAGACATATACCGCCTGGGACAGGTCTGCCTCGCCGCCGCTGAGGATTTCGTCAATGGCCTCCCGGGCGATGTAGCCCATGGCCCCCAGCTGCTCCCGGTCGGGGTAGATGCGGAAGCCGCCGGTGGCAAACCAGAGATTCCCCTCATAGTCGAAGACCACGGACAGCAGATTCTGGTCCAGGGTCTTCCCCAGGGCAGCCTCTGCCGCAGCCTTGACGTCGATGTCCAGCAGCTTCTCGAACTCCGGCAGGACATTGCCCGCCTCGTCGGTGGCCTTGAGCATCAGCACATGGTTGTTGCTGGTGGGGCAGACAATCCGGTTGGCCTCATCCACAAAGGAATAGGAGCTCTGAATCACATATCCGCCGCCGTCATGCTGCTTGGGGGAGAAATAGCCCAGGGTTTTTGCCTCCTGTGCGTCAATATCCCGGATGGCAATGCCTCCCAGCAGGGGAACCACCGCATGATTATAGGCATCGAAGAAAACCGCAGGAGAGGCGTTGGCATTGGTCTTTTCGTAGGAGACATTGATTTCGGGATAGATTCCCAGGGGCAGCACCTGGTCGGTGCTGTCGGTGTTGTAGCAGTCGTGATGAATGTTGGCATCACTGTCGGCCATGTAGGGATTCACATCCATGGCCTTGGGGGTCAGGGACTTGATGGGCAGGGCAGCCGCATGCCCCGTGCAGCCGACCACCGCCGCCAGAGCCAGGGTCAGAGCAATCCGTTTGACCATTGATTTTTTCATTGATTCAGTTCCTCCTCAATATACTGTTCTTCTTTGCTCCGGCTTCGCTTCTGCGCCGGAACCAGGCAGAAAGGCCCTCTCGGAGTGCTTCGCCGCTTATCGGCTCCATCAGAAAATAGTCCACCCGCAGCCGAAAGGCATGCAGAGAAAAATCCAGGTCGCTGCACCAGATAACGCCGCAGCCGGGATACAGCGAGCAAAAATGCTCCACTGCGTTCAGTCCCGCCACCCCCGGCAAAGCAATCACCGCACTGGTGGGCTCTGCTTTCCGGGCCGCTTCAAACAGCTGCTCCTGATTCCGGAACAGCTCCATCTGCGGGAAAATACCGCGTTCCGTGCAGAACTGATTGATCTGCTCTGCGAAATTGCGGGCAGCCTCTTCCGATTCTGCCAATACTGCAATGCGATACACACGCGCACTCCTTTCCGTCAAGCCATATCTGATTTTTATTATAAATGGGAAGGGAATTTTTTCAATCCGTTTGGCACGAACAGCCGGAAAACGGCACGAATTGTTCTTATTGACCGTGGATTATTTCAGGAAAGTGTGCTATAGTTAGTGTGGTATTTTATGCAGAGGAGGGGATTCGCCATGCGAATCGCCATTGTGGACGATATAGCCCAGGAGCGGCAGCTTCTGCGGCAGCGGCTGGAGCATTCGCTGGAAGCCAGAGGTGTCCCTGGGGAGCTGACGGAATTTGAATCCGGCGAGGCATTTCTGGAGGCAGCCCGGCAGCAGCGGTTCACCGCTGCCTTTTTGGATATCTATATGGACGGCATCAGTGGGATGGAGGCCGCCACGCAGCTGCGGCAATTTGACCCGGAGTGTCTGCTCATCTTTTCCACCACCTCCACCGACCATGCCCTGGAGGGCTTTCGGGTGCGGGCCATGCATTATCTGGTAAAGCCCTATGCCCAGAAGGACATCTCCCAGCTGATGGAGGAAATCCTCGCCCGGATTCCCCAGCCGGATCGATACATTCCGGTAAAAGCCAACGGCAGCGAGGTGCAGCTACCGCTAAGGGACATTGTCTATGCAGAGCATTTTTCTCATATGATTCACATTCACACCACCTTCGGGAAGGTTCTGATTACCCGGCAGTCCTTCGGCGAGTTCACCGCCCCGCTGAAGCAGGAGCCACGCTTCTTCCAGTGCAGCCGGGGTGTGGTGGTCAATTTGGAGCATGCCCAGGATTTTGACGGAACCTGCTTTGCCCTGGACGACGGAAGCTCCGCCCAGGTCAGCCGGGAGCTATGCAAGGCCGCCCGGCAAGCCTTTATGGATTTTCTGTTTCAAAGGGGGCGGGTGTGATGCAAACCTTCTGGCGGTGTGCCCTGGAGCTTTCCGTCTCCATTCCGGGGATGCTGCTGGCCTATCTGCCAGTCAGCGCCTATCTCAAGCAGCGGCCCCGGCGGCTTGCGGCCTGGATGCTGCCCCTGCTGGTGGGGCTGTGCGCCGCCGGAAGCCTCGCCTGCGGCTATTTAGGGCTTTCCACCGTCGCCGTTGTGCTGATTTTCATGCCGGTGCTCATCGGCCTGTACATGCATACTCTGCGCCTCTCCTTCTGGAAGACCGGATGCGTCGCCCTTTCGGTGTATGCGGTTTTCGCCTGTCTGAACAGCATTTCCCGGGGAATTGACGCCATAATCCACCCGGCTACGGCGGACCCGCTGCTGCTCTCCACCGCCGCAGGAATCCTATACTGTCTGCTGTGCTGGGCCTTTGTCCTGCTGGCCTGGCACCCGGCGGCCAACGCAGCCAAAACCCTGGTGGAGGATGACAATTTTGCCCAGACCTGGTATGTGTTCTGGGTGCTGCCCCTGGTGTTTATCGGGCTGAATCTGTTTATGGTGCCCCGGTATCCCGGCACTCTGCAAACCGGGCGCATACTGCCATGCTACATTGTCGTCAGCAGTACTCTGCTGGTGCTGCTGGTGCTATTCTACGGTGTCTTCTTCATGATGGCCACCAGCCTGAACCGGAATGCCAAGCTCCAGCAGGAGAACCATTTCCTGTCCATGCAGCAGGCAAGGTACGAAAACCTCCAAGCCTCCATGGACGAAGCACGCCAGGCCCGGCACGACCTGCGGCACCACTTTACCCGGCTCTCCGCCATGGCCCAGGAGGGGCAGCTGGAGGAAATCAAACGCTATCTGTACGCCGCCACCAGCCGGATTCCCAGCCTGGATATTCGCTTCTGCGACAACGGCCCGGTGGACAGCGTCATTGGCTACTACTGCTCCCTGGCCCGGCGGGAGGACATTCCCTTCCACGCCCAGATTGATTTGCCGGAGACATTGCCGGTGGACGAAATCGATATGTGCCTTGTGCTCTCCAATCTGCTGGAAAACGCCCAGGAGGCCAGTCTGCTAACAGCCCCCCAAAGCCGGCAGATTGACGTGACAGCCTACCTTCACTCCTCCCGGATTGTCTTAATCCAGGTGACCAACGCCTTTGGGGGAGAGATTCGAGAAAAGCAGGGAGTATTTCAGTCCTCCAAGCGCAGGGGCAGCGGCGTGGGAATCCAATCCGTCCGCCGCATCGCCGAAAAAAGCGGCGGCGCCAGCTCCTTCACCCACCAGGATGGAATATTCACCGCCAAGGTAATGCTGCGGGGATAGATAGAAAGCGGATGCATTTTTCGTGCATCCGCTTTCCTGTTTATACCACCTGAAACAGGTAGAATTTCAGATAATCCGTCTCCGGGACGTTCCAGAGGATGGGGTGGTCCGGGGATTGTTGGCGGGCTTCGATTTGGCGCAGCTCCACCCCGGCATCCAGGGCGGCGCTGCGGAGCATCCGGACGAACTGCTCGGAGGGCATGAAGTGGCTGCACGAGGCAGTGGCGAAATAGCCGCCCCGGGGCAGCAGCCGCAGGGCCCGCAGGTTGATTTCCTTATAGCCCCGCTGGGCGCTGTCCACCGTCTTGCGGGATTTGGTGAAGGCCGGTGGGTCCAGGATGATGAAATCGTAGGAGGATTTTCCCTGGGCGGCCAGCTCCGGCAGCAGGTCGAACACGTCCGCTACCAGGAAATCCATCCGCTCTGTCAGGCCATTCCGGGCAGCATTTTGCCGGGCCATTTCTATGGCGGCAGCGGAAATATCCACTGCGGTGACGTGCTCTGCCCCGCCCAGGGCGGCATTCAGGGCAAAGGAGCCGGTGTGGGTGAAGCAGTCCAGCACCCGGCGGCCCTTTGCCAGCCGGGCTACCGCCAGGCGATTGTACTTCTGGTCCAGGAAGAAGCCGGTCTTCTGGCCGTTTTCCACGTCCACCCGGTAATACACTCCATTTTCGCAGATTTCCGTCACCGTGTCCGGGAACGCCTCCCCGAAATCAAACCAGCCCTTGTTCTGGGGCAGGCCCTCCAGCTCCCGGATGGCCACGTCGTTGCGCTCAAAAATACCCCGGATATCCTGGCCGTCCCGGCGCAGCACCTCCACCAGCAGAGGGAAAATCAGGTGCTTGATTTTTTCCATTCCCGCCGAGAGGGTCTGGG
>UROL01000176.1 GCA_900549495.1 uncultured Eubacteriales bacterium
GTATAAGAGACAGGAAGAGCTTGGCCGCCTTGGAGGATTTCACCGCCAGCTTGCCGTAGCAGGACAGGAAGGTGGTAAAGGCAGCAATGTCCCAGACCTGCCACCCCCTGCCCAGTACATTCCGGCTGCCATACCATAGGATGAACACCACACCGAAATTCGACAGCACCAGATACAGCGGCGGCAGAGCGGACTGCCATACATTGGCCCGGACGGCGGCCCGCGCATACTCCCTCAGCACGGCTTCATACCGCTCCTCTCGGGCCTTCTCGCAGCCGTATACCCGATAGGTAACGGCATTTTCCGCCCGGTCCAGGGTGGCGGTGCTGAGCCCGGCGGCGGCCTTTTTATAGGCAGCCCCGGAGCGCTGCACCCGGCCCTTCATCCGCTGGGCGCAGAAATAGGAGATGGGCGGGAAAAGGAGGCACAGCAGCGTCAGCCGCCAGTCGTAAAACACCAGCATCCCGGTGTAGCCCACAAGCGCCACACCGGTGTCGAACAGTTCGGTGGTGAACTTACGCATTCCCTCGGCGCAGTCGTCCACATCCGATATAGCCTTGGTCATCAGCTCCCCCGCCCCCTGCTGCCCCAGGGCGTTCCGGCTCTGCCGCAGCAGATTGGCAAACAATATTCCCTTCATCCGCCGGTTGATGTTGTTGGCAAACCGGCGAACATAGAACCGCTTGACAAACCGGGCCCCCTGCACCACCAGGGTGGTCACCAGATAGGCTGCCGCCAGCACCGCCATAACGGAAAAGGAGGACTCCCCGCCCAGAATGTCTGCCAGCGCCTGGGCCAACCGCCCCTCGAACCAGGGCGTGGCCAACAGGCCCAGGTTGTAGACCAGGCCGGACAGGGTTACCGCCAGCAGCACCAGCCATTCCTGCCGGAAATAAGAGGAAATCCGGTCCGGGGGCAGGAAATTCTCACGCTTTTTCATTGGCTGTCTCCCCCAATATCCCCCGCAGGTGGGGAAAGCCGCTTCGGCTCTCCGCCTTGGAGCGGCGATAGAGAATGTCCAGTGCCTCCAGGAAGCTCTCCCGGGCGCCATCCTCCAATCCCTGCATCAGGTAGTCATAAAAGGCGCTCTCCGCCTCTGCCTTCCGGTTACGCAACCCCTGGGCCAGCTCGGTTGGGTATAGCAGCTGACTGCGCCCATCCCGGGGGTTGGGCTCCCGGCGCAGATACCCCTTGCGCTCCAGACTGGCCGTCCGCCGGGCAATGGCCGGTTTGTCGGTGTTCAGCGCCGCCGCCAGTGCCGTCTGGGTGATGCCGGGATGGTGCCGCACCGCATGGATGCAGTCAATCTCCGCCGTCCCCACCCCCTCGGCCCGCATGGCCAGCAGCAAAAGGTGCTCTGCCTCCCGGGCAATCTTGGTAATCTTCCGCCCTTCATGCTCCATGAGATACGCCTCCGTCAATTTGTTGTATATACAACTAACTGTAGCACAAAACCCCACACCTGGCAAGAGGGATTTTCCTCTTGTGCAATGGGGATGTACCCGCCTCTGAGTTCCGTAGGGGCGATGAAAATCGCCCGCAACCTCCCGCTTTCCGAGCGGTACGTTAAACGGTACGCATCCCTCCCGGCTCCCTCTCTGAGGGAGCTGCTGAGCGCAGCGAAGCTGAGGGAGTGTTCCCCGTTGAATGGTGAAATGTCCCCACCTCTGAGTTCCGTAGGGGCAATAAGAGAGATAAAAGGGCAGGATCGCCGGTTGCGATTTCCTGCCCTTTACAATTAAATGGAGTATTTATTCTTGGGATTGGTCGAACACAGACTCTTTACTGCATTGCCCAACTACAGCCGCCATTGTCCCAATGCAAAGGCACAGTATGCCCCCAACGATGCATATTGTTTTGGAAACGATAACCCCAGATATTTCTCCCGCTACAAGGGAAGCACCTATAATGTAGTTGTAGGCATCTCCACCAACATATTCGTCAATGGATGAGTATGTGTCACCTCGTGCGTAGTAATCCACTGTTTCTCCATTAAGAGATTTGTAGGTTGTCAATGCAGCCCCCGGCGTTTTCCACAGTAGGCCAGCGATAATCAAGGCAATGCCCAACAGAACAGGTAAAATCACAGCTACAGAACGTCTATTCATTTTGAGTTAACTCCTTGTGTGTTATTAGGGAAAAACACCTGCCAAAGAATTCGTTACTTGGATTACATGGTCATTATTGAATCTATGGCAATTCTGATTTAGAAGTACCTCCGTCAATCGTCCGCCATTATTTCTAAAAGATGTTCAATAACTTCCTCTACCACAGATTTTTTAACTTTTGTGCAGTCCTGGTTGGGTAAAGAGTTTTTTAATATCTCTGCCGCCTCATCTCCAGTGTAAACTCCAGTCAAATAATATGCCGCTATTTCTTTATCCCGGTCATATATGACACAGATGTATTCATCCTTTGGAGAGCAGAACATGATTTCCACCCAGTTACGGTAGATTCCAACATAACTGTCCGCCAATACATCCACATCATAGTCTTGATCTGTAAAGTTATAATCCGTGGTTGCAACCACATAAGCATATGCAACTCCATAATCGCTACTGAGATTTGTCATAGACAAATCGTTTAGAGAACCCAGTAAAAGGCACTGAAATTCTTCTGCTTCTTCATCCTCTGGAACCAAATCCTTATAAGTTTCAATGGTTCGTTTTTGGGAGCTTGTCCCAGAGTCTGCATAAGTGGTCAATGGAATTTGGACTAAGCACAGAGTTAGCAGTAGAAAAGCAATAATTCTTTTTTTCATCTTTCTGCCTCCAATTTTCTATAGTAGTAAAACGCTTCAATGTCTTAATCTTCCTTGCTTCCTTCCCCTGGTTGGCTCAATCTTTGGGTCTGACCGCAACAACAATGATTCCGAGGACACCCAGGAAAAAACCCCACCAGAATCCACCTTCTTTGCCGCGATTATTATTGATTGCCTTGCTGACATAGCCGCAGACCACACCGTAGATAAGCGCCGCAATGATTCCCATAAATTCCATGCCGTTTCTCCTTCTTTCTTTTTATGCTGCTTTGTAAAGCAACTTTATTGTAAAGCATAAAATGACTTGTGTCAATAGCATTACGCTATTTTAGCAAGGTTTATTATATTTGGAAAGCAAATAAAATATGTAGCAAGGGAGGTGGGCGCATGAAGCCGGAATATAAACCCAATTACGAGAAATTTGGCTTAAATGTGGTGTACTACCGCAAGAGGAAAAAACTGACCCAACTTCAGCTTGCAGAGTTAGTGGACATCGACAGAAGCCACATCAGCGCTATTGAACTCGGAAATGTGGGTGTTTCTTTCGATGTTCTCTTTAAGCTGTGCGATGTGCTTGATATCACTCCTAAGCAGTTATTTGATTTCCGTGACTGAATGCCATATTGAAAAGTACACCACCGAATAGCAATGTATAGAACTATTACAAACTGTGTTTTTTCAAAAATCCTTTCTAATATTAAATCGAGTAGGAGGGGCTGACAGCTTGTCGCCCCGGCCTCTCACACCACCGTGCGTACCGTTCGGTACAGGTTGGTTTCCAAGTTTACGCTGTTACTTCAAGGTAATAGTCGGGAAGAAATGTATATCCGGCTTTCTTCAATCTTTCTTTTGAGATTGCCAGTTTTACTATCGGGCTATCGGCACTTCGCCAGTAGCCTTTTCTCATATTCGCCATTCCTCGCTTATTCATCTGCCTCCGATCATCCTTCTGGAAATCGCTCATTTGTGTGCTTCCGTCGATAGCTGGACCATAGTTGAAGTCCCACTGGGACAAACGGGCTGGTAACGTTACATAGCTGCCGTGTTCAGCCGGATGCATCTGTTCCTGTGTTCATTTTTGAAATGATGTCAGAGAGGAAGCTGTCTGCGTTTCCGGACCTCAGGTCCTTTTTCTGAAGCAGCAGCGCGCGTTCATCGTCGCAGACCACAAGCCTCAAATGCAATGATTCAAAGGCGCTCTATATCCGTGTATAAGAGAGATGTTCTTCGTTCTCCTCCGCGCAGATCGTTATGCCGGCATCCTCGAAGCGGATGGTGGTTTTGAGCTTTTCTCCGTTTCGAAATCGGCCCATTGAGAGTGCCAGAAAATTCCATTCACAGCATATCGGACTGCCACCGGGCAGTCCGATATGCTGTTATGCTCTGATAGTGCCTTGCATGAGAATTGCCGACCGCTTGCGTCCTATTTTTCAAACAGGTACAGCACTCGGCCTCCATTTTTTCATAGGGGACGAAGCGCAGGGCTGCGCTGTTGATGCAG
>UROL01000177.1 GCA_900549495.1 uncultured Eubacteriales bacterium
AAGAGACAGGTGCAGCAGGATGTATTCCTGTTTGCCGACACCATTTTCGAAAATATCCGCTACGGCAAGCCCGATGCCACCCAGGCAGAAGTGGTGGAGGCGGCAAAGAAGGCCGAAATCTACGACGACATTCTGGCCATGCCCGCCGGGTTCCAAACCTATGTGGGGGAGCGGGGTACCCTGCTCTCCGGCGGCCAGAAGCAGCGGATTGCCATTGCCCGGATTTTCCTGAAAAATCCCCCCATTCTGATTCTGGACGAGGCCACCTCTGCCCTGGACTCCGTTACCGAGGCAAAAATCCAGCGGGCCTTCGACAAGCTCTCCCAGGGCCGCACCACCCTGATTATCGCCCACCGGCTGAGTACCATCCGGAACGCCAGCCGGATTGTCTCCATTGCCGACGGGGTCATCACCGAAACCGGCACCCACCAGCAGCTGCTGGAAAAGGACGGCCTGTATGCCGCCCTCTACCGCACCCAAAATGCCCTGGCCCTGGAAGCCATGCAATAAGTCCCTATCAAACACCCCTCCGCAGGTACTTCTGCGGAGGGGTTGCTGTCTCTATTGGGCAAATGATTGCCCGGGGCGCTTTATCCGAAGCGGTAGGACAGGTGGAGTTGGCCGTTGCTCTCCGCCGCCTCCCGGAAAACAGGAAGCAGCCGGGCAAGGTAGCTCCCCTCACCGCCCTCCAGGTTGACAAATTGGATTTCGGTTTCCCCCAGGTCTGTCAGGCAGTCATATAGGGCATCCAGATTCTGGCCGTAGTAATCCGGCAGGGCCAGCTGCTCCTTAAGGTAGGCATGGGCCGCCTGACGGTCAGAAAGCCGGGATGCATCCAGAATAATCACGGTCTCTCCCCCTCCCCATACAGCAGCTGGAAGGACTCGTAGTGGTCCTCGGTATAGTAAATCAGGCCGTCGTTGGAATAGACAATGCGCTTTGCGTTGCGGTGTCCTCCGTCAAAATCAATGTCGCATTCGTAGTATTTCCGGCCCTGGGCCGCAGGAAGCAGCCCCTCTCGGTTGCCAAACCGGTCGCCGCCGATGCTCTTCCCCGGGGCCACCTCCCAGAGGTTCCCCTGGCTGGACACCCAGCCCAGGTCCTGGGCCAGGGACTTGGTTATATAATTGGGCGGCAGATGGCCATAGCAGTGGATATATTGGGCAACCGCCTCTTTGCTGCTGTATTCCCCATCCTCGGCCAGTGTAATTTCTGTAGATTGGGTTTTGGGCTCCCTGGGCTCGGCCAGAGGGCCGCATCCGGAAAGCAGCAGCGCCGCCGTCAGCAGCAGTGCCAGCACCCGGACAAACACATTTCTCCGCATCCCTGCATTCCTCCTTTGGCACCAGTATAGCAAAGGGAAAATCAAAAGTAAAGGGCCGCTGCATTTGATTTTGCAGCGGCCTATCTGGGGATTATGGGTTGGCTCTGAGGCCGTTATTGCTGGAAATGGGTAAAATCATCGCCACTGATTCGGATTTGGCCCCCCTGGGCACTGGCCCAGGTGATGCCCGCCAGCGCCGGGAACGAGGCATCGTCGCCGGTAAAGGCGGACAGGGTTTTCAGCGCCAAAGAGGTCACCGTTCCCTCCTTGGAAATGGTGCTGAGGCTGGAGGCGGCGGTGTGGGACAGGGCGCTTTCTGCCAGATAGGGGGTCACCACGGTACCGTCGGAATAGGTGAAATAATTCACCGCCTCGTCCTGGGTCACAGGGAAGGCCCGGAAACTGACCAGGGCAGCGGGGCCGGTATAGGTCACGGCTCCCAGATTTTTCGCCTTTCCTTCCTGCATATCAAAGATGTTCAGGGCGAACTCCTGACTGCACAGGTTCCGGGTGTAGCCGTCCAGGCTGGACACCACGCCGTTTTCATATCCCTGGGCTGCCAGGGCATCTGCCACGGCATCACACAGCAGGGCGTTGCGCAGCACACCGAAATCCACAAAGGACTCCACGCCGTTTTCCCGGGCGTAGGTCAGATATTCCTCCGAGACCTCCAGGCGGACGGTCTGCTCCGGCAGCAGCACCAGGCGGACGGATGCCGCATCCTGGGCGAAGGCCGCAATTTCTGCGGCAAAGGCGGCGGCGGCCGGGTTCCGGGTGGGGTCGAACTGCTCTGCCTCTTCGTCATAGGTGCAGGCGAAGAGGGACAGATACTGGTCTGCCATGGGGGCATAGTACATCCGGCGGCTGCCGGAGGCCTCCAGCTGACCCAGGGCTTCATACAGCAGTTCATTCACCCGGACCTCCGTATTGGGCTGGGTGTTCAGGGTGTACAGATTGCTTACCC
The DNA here is from genome assembly GCA_900549495.1 of uncultured Eubacteriales bacterium. Classification (GTDB taxonomy): domain Bacteria; phylum Bacillota; class Clostridia; order Oscillospirales; family Oscillospiraceae; genus Faecousia. The sequence goes on from UROL01000177.1 coordinate 2,289, forward strand.
CCTCCACCGGCTCGTTGGCAAAGCTCTGGTATGCCGCATCCAGGGCCTTGGTATACAGGGGGGCCAGGGCTTGCAGCTCTGCCTTGGGGCTCTTCTGCCCTGCCCCCAGATTGTAGGACAGGACAAAGTCCTGGGCGGCGTAGGTCTGGGGATTGGCGGGGGCGATTTCCTGCCACCCGGCCGGGATGGCGGTGGAGGAATCCAGGGCATTGGCAAAGCACACACCGGCCAGCACCAGGGCAAGCACCGTCAGAACAATCCGCAGGGGGATGTTCTTCTGGCTCAGCTCCACCCGCTCCTTTGGGGTGAGGGCCGGTTCTTTTCTGCGTTCTTTTCGGGACATGGGGGCTCCTTTCCATATGCGAAGCAAGGACACAGCGGGGCCGCCGGATAAGGGCAGCCCCGCTTGAACAAAACTATAGGACAGAGATAAGCAGCAACAGCAGGAAGAATATCACCAGCACCAGCCGCAGAATCAGGCCGGCGATGGCACCCTTTTTCAGGGCCTTGAAATTGTTGATATAATTCTTGCTTCTGTAAATCTGTGCGGCAATCAGCCCCAGGATGGGCAGGAAGAAAGCCAGGAACTTGAACCAGAAGCTGCCGGAGTCATGGACGGGACGGTCCAGAATCACCTCGGAGACCGGCTGCTGGGCAGTCTGGGCTTCCCGCCGGGCCTTCTCCTCGGGGGTGAGGATGGTGATGGACTTCACCTTCTCGCCCCGGGCACGCAGCTGCTTATAGTGCTCAATTTCCGCCTTATTGCCGTAGACCAGGTGGTTGTTGCCAATGTCCACCAGCTCCGGCTTGTCCACGGAGTAGTCGTGGATGCTGGGGTCGTAGGTGTAGAGCTCCTTGTTCTTCTCCAGCACCGGGTCGGGGATGGGGATGGCAGAAATCAGGCTATGGGTGTAGGGGTGCATGGGGAAGTCGAAGAGCTCTTCGGCCTCGGCCACCTCCACAATATTGCCCTTGTAGATGATGCCGATGCGGTCGGAAATGAACCGGACAATGGACAGGTCATGGGCGATAAACAGGTAGGTGGTGCCCTGCTCCCGCTGGAATTTTTTCAGCAGGTTCAGCACCTGGGCACGGATGGACACGTCCAGAGCGGAGATGGGCTCGTCGGCCACCACAAACTCCGGCTCCATGACCATGGCCCGGGCCAGGCCGATTCTCTGGCGCTGGCCGCCGGAGAACTCGTGGGGATAGCGGGTCAGGTGCTCAGGGAGCAGGCCCACTTCCTTAATCATCTCGTCCACCTTGCGGACCCGGTCGGCCTCGTCCTTGTACAGGTGGAAATTGTACAGGCCCTCGGAGATGATATAGTCCACAGTGGCCCGCTCGTTCAGGGAGGCAGCAGGGTCCTGGAAGACCATCTGGATATTCCGGATAACCTCCCGGTCCAGGCTGCTGGGAATCTTGCCGGAAATCCGCACGCCCTTGTAAAGAATCTCACCGGCAGAGCAGGGGTTGACCCGGATAACGGCTCGGCCAATGGTGGTCTTGCCGGAGCCGGATTCACCAATCAGGGAGAAGGTCTCTCCCTTGTAAATATCGAAGGAAGCATTGCTGACGGCCTTCAGGGCCTTGTCCCCCTTGCCGAAGGTGATGTCCACATTTTTCAGGGACACCAGAACCTCTTTGCCGGTTTTGGGGTCAATGGGGCCATGCTCCGGGAAATGTTTGGCTGTTGCCTCTTGTGCATTGCTCACGTTGCATAACCTCCTTGTCAGATATTGAAGGCTTTCAGGAGCTTCTCATGAAGGTTCTGAATGGCCTCGGGCTTCTCGATTTTCGGCGCTCTGGGATCCAGCAGCCATGTCTTGGCGAAGTGGGTTTCGCTCACCTGGAACATGGGGGCATCCTGCAGGGTATCGATTTTCAGGCAGTAGGGATTCCGGGGGGCGAAGGGGTCGCCCACGATGCCTGTCTCTTATACACATCTGACGCTGCCGACGAATAGCCTTG
>UROL01000178.1 GCA_900549495.1 uncultured Eubacteriales bacterium
AAGAGACAGGGGGGTGCTTTATGCCATTGTCGGCGGCAACGGCACAGGAAAATCCACTATGCTGAAATCCCTATGTGGCATCTGCAAGCTGTACCGGGGCAAAATCAAACTCTTCGGCAAGGCTCCCCAGGATTACAAAGGGGCACTGTTTCAGGGCTGTTTGTCCATGCTGCCCCAGGACCCCAAGTGCATCTTTGTCAAGCAGACCGTGCTGGAGGATCTAAAGGAGATGAATACCGACCCGGCGAGGATTGCCGAGGTTGCAGACATTTGCCAGATCTCCCACCTGCTGCAGCAGCACCCGGCGGATCTCTCCGGCGGAGAAACCCAGCGGGCCGCCCTGGCCAAGGTTCTGCTGACCAACCCCAGGCTTCTGCTGCTGGATGAGCCCACCAAGGGCCTGGACAGCTTCTTCAAGCACTCCTTTGCCAAAATTCTAAAGGGACTTTGCCAAAGGGGGATGACCGTTGTAATGGTCTCCCACGACGTGGAGTTCTGCGCCGAATACGCAGACCTGGTGGGCATGTTCTTCGATGGGCAGGTTCTGGCCTCTAACACGCCCCGGAGATTCTTCGGCTCCAACAGCTTCTATACCACCGCCGCCAACCGGATGAGCCGGTGCGTCTTTCAAAACGCCGTCACTGCCGCCGATGTGGTGGCGCTTCTGGCCCGGAATCAGGAGGCAACATGAAAAAATCCACCCTGTTTTCCATTCTGGTGATTGTTCTGCTGATTCCTCTGACCCTCTATCTGGGTACCCGGGTAAAGGGGCGATGGTATTATCTCACCAGCACCCTGATTATTATCGAGCTGATGCTGCCCTTTTTCTTCCGCTTTGAGTCCCGGAAGCCCCAGGCCCGGGAGCTGGTGATTCTCACGGTAATGGCGGCTTTGGCAGCCGTGTCCCGGGTGGTGTTCTCCTTCTCCCCCTTTCTGAAAACCATCACCGGCATCATTATGATTACCGGCATTGCCTTCGGCCCGGAGGCAGGCTTCCTCACCGGAGCCGTTTCCGCCTTCGCCAGCAATTTCTTTTTCAGCCAAGGGCCCTGGACACCCTGGCAGATGTTTGCCTACGGCTTCGGCGGCTTCTTCGCCGGGCTTGTCTTTCACAGGCACCGGCAGTGGGCCAAGCCCTGGGTTCTGGCCCCCTTTGGCTTTCTCACCATTCTTTTGATTGTTGGCCCCATGCTGGACAGCTGCACGGTGTTTACCATGCTGACGAAATTCACCCGTAAAAATGTGCTGGCGGTTTACAGCGCCGGTGTGATGTACAACGTCAACCATGGTATCGGGGCTGCACTGACCCTGTTTTTTGTCAGCCGTCCCCTGCTGTCCAAGCTGGATCGGCTGCAAACCAAATACGGCATTTTGGAGATTTGACCATGGAGCGCAGCCAACTATACCTCTCCACCATTGACCCGGAGGCCGGGAGCATCGCCCGGGCCCAGGGGCTGGGGGTGGAAATTGCGGATTTCTGCACCGCCTGCAATGCAGATGCGCTTTTTGACGAAACCAACCATCGGGTGCTGGCCCAGACCCAGGGCATTGCCCGCCGGGTGCTCCACGGCCCCTTCAACGAGCTTTTTCCCTGCGCCATAGACCCTCTGGCAAGGAAGCTGGCGGCCTACCGCTACGCCCAGGCCCTGGAATTGGCCCGGCGATACGGCGCACACAAGCTGGTGCTCCACGGCGGGTACTGCCCCAGGCTGTATTTCCCCTGCTGGTATGTGGAGCAATCCGTGGCTTTCTGGCGGGAGTTCCTGGAGCAGCACCCGGGAGAGTACGAAATCTGCCTGGAAAATGTCATGGAGGAAACGCCGGAAATGCTGCTTTCCATCGTCCGCCAGGTGGCGGATCCCAGGCTGCGCCTATGTCTGGATGTGGGCCATGTGAATTTTTATTCCGGAATTCCCGCAGCCGAATGGATTGGCCAATATGGCCCCTGGCTTTCCCACCTGCATCTGCACAACAACGATGCCTCCGCCGATACCCACAGCCCGCTGCACCGGGGCAGTCTGCCCATGGCGGACATTATCCGGCGGATTGACACCACTATGACCGCCACCCTGGAGCTAATGGAGATAGGCGATTCCCTCCCCTGGCTGGAGGAGCATGGGCTGCTGAGCCGGCCCGATATAGAAAAACGAGGTGATTGACATGAGCATGGAACTGGATTCCCTTTTGGAAAAAATTAAGCAGCCGGATGCCGCCGCCATGGCAGCGGCCCAGGCATACCAGCAGACCCTGGCCAAGCCCCCGGAAAGCCTGGGGCGGCTGGAAACCCTTTCCATCCAGCTGGCCGGTATCACCGGGCAGGTACACAACCGGATGGAGCGCACCCATCTGCTGGTATTTGCAGCGGACAACGGCGTGGTGGAGGAGGGGGTCTCCAGCGCCCCCCAGTCCGTCACCCTACAGCAGACCATCAACCTGACCCGGGCCAAAACCGGTGCCTCCACCCTGTGCAAGCATTTTGGCGTAGGCATCACCGTATGTGACGTGGGCGTGAATGCCACCATCCGGGACAGTGCCGTACTGAACCGGAAAATTGCCTACGGCACCCACAACATTGCCAAGGGCCCCGCCATGACCCGAGAGCAGGCCGTCACCGCCATTCTCACCGGTGCCGGTGTGGCCATCCACACCCCGGCAGATGCCCTCGGCATTGGGGAAATGGGCATTGGCAACACCACCACCTCCTCCGCCGTTCTGGCGGTGCTGCTGGATGTGCCGGTGGAACAGGTGACTGGCCGGGGAGGCGGGATAACCGACGAGGCTTTCCAGAAGAAAAAGGAGGTCATCCGCCGGGCTATAGAAACCAACCGTCCGGACAAAACCGACGTGGTGGACGTGCTGGCCAAGGTGGGGGGCTTTGACATCGCCGCCATGTGCGGCGGCTTTTTGGGTGCTGCCGCCACCAAGCGGCCAGTGGTAATCGATGGCTTCATTTCCGCCGTGGCAGCCCTGTGTGCCGTGAAGCTGAAGCCGGAGGTGCAGCATTATCTGGTGCCCAGCCATGCCTCCTTTGAGATTGGCTACCGGCTTGCCATGGATGCCATGGGCTTGCAGCCCATGCTACTGCTGGGAATGCGGCTGGGCGAGGGCAGCGGGTGCCCCCTGGCCTTCCAGGTGCTCAGCGCCGCCTGCGCCATTATAAACGACATGGCCACCTTCCAACAGGCAGGGATTGACGACGGCTATCTGGAGGAGATTCGCCAGGGCGACAAATTCACTGTGGAGGATGCAACATGATTGTATTCATCACCGGCGGTGCCAAAAATGGAAAATCCTCCTATGCTCAGGATTTGGCAGTCCGGCTGGCAGCGGGCGGCACACACTATTACATTGCCACCATGATTCCGGTGGATGCGGAAGACCGGGAGCGGATTCGCCGCCACATTGCCGACCGGGAGGGTCTGGGCTTTGAAACAGTGGAGCAGGGCACCCATATCCTCGACTGTCTCTGCAAATGTCAGGCGGAGGCCACCTTCCTGCTGGACAGCACCACTGCCCTGCTGATGAACGAGCTGTTCCTTCCCCCGGACTGGCAGCTGGACGAAGCCGCCGGAGAACGGTGTGGGGACGAGGTGGCTGCCTTCGCCCAAGCGGTGAAAAACATTGTCATTGTCAGCGACTATATCTATTCCGATGCCCTGCGCTATGATTCCGTCACCGAAGCCTACCGCCGGGGGCTGGCCTCCATAGACCGGAAGCTGGCTGCCATCAGCGACGTGGTGCTGGAAATGAGCGGCGGCAATCTGATAGTACACAAGGGGGTGCTTCCGGAATGAAGCTGTGGTTATACGCCCTGGGGATGTGCCAGAGCATGTTCTGCGCCCTGCCTTTCCCCTGGCACGGCTGGGAGGAAAAGGCCCGGGATAGGATGCTGCTGTGTCTGCCGGTGATTGGGCTGGAAATCGGCCTTCTATGGTGGGCCGTCGGAATTTTGGCCGCCCGGTTGGAGCTGCCCGGTCTGCTCTGTGGGGCGCTTATTTGTGCCGCCCCTTATTTCCTCACCGGGTTTATGCACCTGGACGGCTTTATGGACGTGACGGATGCGGTGCGCTCCTATCGCAGCTTAGAACGGCGGCGGGAAATACTCAAGGACAGCCATGTGGGCAGCTTCTCGGTGATTGCCATGGGGGTGCTGCTTATGATGCAGCTTGCCGCCTGCTCCGCCCTCTGCTCTCCGGCCCAGCTGCGGGCCCTGCTGCTGATTCCGGCGGTCAGCCGGTGCTGCAGTG
>UROL01000179.1 GCA_900549495.1 uncultured Eubacteriales bacterium
TCGTCGGCAGCGTCAGATGTGTATAAGAGACAGATTTTCATCGCCCCTACGAAACTCAGAATGTTTCACCGCCCAAAAACCTACGGTTTCCACCGGGGGAGCGATACCGGGCGGGTTAGGGCACCTACCGTATAGGAACCAGCTAAAAGCGCAATTAAAAAAGGAGGAAAGATATGGCGAATTTTACACGCAGGGCGATTAAGGAGACATTCCTCAGTCTGCTGGAGGAGCGGGCTTTTTCGGACATCACGGTGAAGGACATCGTGGAGAAATGCGGCATCAACCGGAACTCCTTTTATTACCACTATCAGGACCTTCCTGCCCTGATGGAGGAAATTGTCCGGGAGGATGCCGAGAATATCATCCGGAAGTATCCCAACGCCAAGTCCATTGTGGAGTGCTATGACGCACTGATAGAGTTCGCCTCCCACCGCCGCCGGGCCATTATGCACATCTACCGCTCCGTCAACCGGGAGATGTTCGAGACCTACCTGATGCAGGTCAGCGAATACGTCATCCGCAGCTATGTGGATACCGCCCTGGAGCCCATGGGCATCCCGGCTCAGGACCGGCAGACCATCATCGACTATTACAAATGCGTGGGCTTCGGCCTGGTCATCGACTGGCTGAACAACGGCATGAGCGAGGAGCGTGCCCAGTCCATCCGGCGCATCTTCCTGCTGAGGAAGGATCTGGCCCAGGAAATGGCCCAGTTCCTTCTGGAGCTTGGCTAAAAAAATACTTGCTTTTTGCCGCCCCGGGTGCTATGATGAATTCACCCCAAGCCGGAGGCCATAGATATGAATTCCAAAACCGTTGCCGCACAGATTTCCTTTTACTACTATTACTTTTTCACCTGCAAAAAGTAATAGCGTTTTGTGCTGCAATCCTTCCGCCGCAGGGGCAGAAAAATTGATTTGAGACGCCGCACGAATCGCCGTGCGGCGTTATTTTTGTAAGGAGAGAGGAAACATGATTGCAATTCTGAAACAGGGAACCACCGCCGAGCAAACCGAGCACCTGGTGGACTGGCTGAAGCGGATGCACCTGGACGTCCATATCTCCCAGGGTAAGGAGGTCACCATCCTGGGCCTGGTGGGGGACACCAGCCGGGTGGATATGGAGCTATTAAACAGCCTGGAAATTGTGGAGGCGGTGAAGCGGGTAAGCGAGCCCTTCAAGCAGGCCAACCGGAAATTCCACCCCCAGGACACCATTGTGGAGGCCGCCGGGGCCAAAATCGGCGGCGGCTACTTCGGCCTGATTGCCGGGCCCTGCTCCGTGGAAAGCGAGGAGCAGCTCATCGGCATCGCCCAGGCGGTGAAGGAGGCCGGTGCCAATTTCCTCCGGGGCGGTGCCTTCAAGCCCCGCACCTCCCCCTACGCCTTCCAGGGCATGGGGGCCCAGGGCATCCGGCTGCTGCTGAAGGCCAAGCAGGCCACCGGTCTGCCCATTGTCACCGAGCTGATGAATATCAATACCCTGGAGCTCTTCGCCGACGTGGACGTAATCCAGATTGGGGCCAGAAATATGCAGAACTTCGACCTGCTGAAGGAGGTGGGCCGGACGAAAAAGCCTATCCTTCTAAAGCGTGGCCTGGCCAATACCCTGCAAGAGCTATTGATGAGTGCCGAATACATTATGAGCGAGGGCAACGAGAACGTGATTCTCTGCGAGCGGGGCATCCGCACCTTCGAAACCTATACCCGCAACACCCTGGATCTCTCCGCCGTGCCGGTGCTCCACGAGCTGAGCCACCTGCCGGTGGTGGTGGATCCCAGCCACGCCACAGGCAAGGCCCGGCTGGTGCCCGGCATGGCCTGCGCCGCCGCTGCCTGCGGTGCCGACGGCCTGATGATTGAGGTGCACAACGACCCGGAGCACGCCCTGTGCGACGGTGCCCAGTCCCTGACCCCCGCCCAGTTCGCCCAGGTCAGCCGGAAGGTGACGGAAATCCGGGAGGTGATGGCATGACCGTGGGAATCCTGGGCCTGGGGCTTATCGGCGGCTCCCTGGCCAGAGCCTATAAGCTGGCGGGCCACACCGTTCTGGCCCAGGAGCTGGATGCAGCCATGCTCTCCTTCGCCCAGCTGGCCGGTGCGGTGGACGAGCCCCTCACCCGGGAAAACATCCCGCAGTGCCAGCTGATTCTCCTGGCCATTTACCCGGCGGGCAGCGCCGCATGGCTGGAGGCCAACGGCCAATTCGTAAGCAAATCCGCCCTGGTGCTGGACTGCTGCGGCACCAAGGGAGAAATCTGCCGCCGCTGCTTCCCGGTGGCGGAGAAATACGGCTTCACCTTCGTAGGCGGCCACCCCATGGCAGGCTCCCAGTTCTCCGGCTTCAAGTACAGCCGGGCCGACCTGTTCCGGGGGGCCCCTATGGTGCTGGTGCCCCCGGTGTATGACGATATGGCCCTGCTTCAGGGGGTGAAGGATGCCCTGGCCCCCTGCGGCTTCGGCTTCTTCTCCGTCACCACCGCCCAGGCCCACGACCGGATGATTGCCTTCACCTCCCAGATGCCCCATATTCTCAGCAATGCCTTTATCAAGTCCCCCACCGCCCTGGAGCACAAGGGCTTCTCCGCCGGGAGCTACCGGGACCTGACCCGGGTGGCCTGGCTGAATCCGGGGATGTGGACGGAGCTATTCCTGGAAAACCGGGAAAATCTTCTGTTTGAATTGAACCAGTATATTGACAGCCTGACCCAGTACCGGGATGCCCTGGCGGCCCGGGACCAGGCATCGCTTTACCAGCTGCTGGAGCAGGGCAGGCAGCGGAAGGAGGAGGTAGACGGATGCAAAAAATAACGGTAAACGCCTCCCGGGTCTATGATATCCTCATTGGCCGGGGGCTGCTGACCCGGATGGGCAGCCTGATTGCCGCCCAGGTAAAGGGCCGCAACGCCTGCCTGGTTAGTGACAGCAATGTATGGCCCCTCCATGGGGCGGCGGCGGTGAAGAGCCTGGAAGAGGCGGGCTTTTCCGTCCGCACCTTCGTATTCCCCGCCGGGGAGGAGAGCAAAAGCGCCCAAACCTACCTGTCCCTGCTGCGCTTTCTGGCCCAGGGGCAGCTGACCCGGGAGGATTGCCTGGTGGCCCTGGGGGGCGGCGTGACCGGCGACCTTACCGGCTTTGCCGCCGCCACCTATCTCCGGGGGGTTCCCTATGTCCAGGTGCCAACCACCTTGCTGGCGGCGGTGGACTCCTCCGTGGGGGGCAAAACCGCCATTGACCTGCCCGAGGGGAAGAATCTGGCGGGCTGCTTCTACCAGCCCAGCCTGGTGCTGTGCGATATCCGCACCCTGAACACCCTGCCCAAGGAGGTGTTTTTGGAGGGCTGCGCCGAGGTAATCAAGTACGGCATCCTCTATGACCGGCCCCTATTCGACTATCTGAAGCAGGAGGGGGCGGGGTTTGACCGGGAGCAGGTCATCCGCCGGTGCGTGGAGCTGAAGCGGAACGTGGTGGCCCGGGACGAATTCGACACCGGGGCCCGGATGCAGCTGAACCTGGGCCACACCGTGGGCCACGCCATCGAGGCCGAAAGCGGCTTCACCGTCTCCCACGGCCACGCCGTGGCCATGGGCACCGCCATTGTCAGCCGGGCCGCCGCCAAAAACGGTCTGCTGCCCCAGGAGGCGGCCCAGGCCATCGAGGAAGCCCTGGGGGTCTTCCGGCTGCCCACCGCCACAACCTACCCGGCGGAGGCGCTGACCCGGCATATGCTCTCGGATAAGAAGCGTGCCGGGGACCGGGTGAACCTTATCGTCCCCAGGGCCATCGGCCGCTGCGAGATTCTGCCCATTCCGGTGGAGCAGCTGACGGATTTTGTAGGGTCGGGCTTATGAGTATGGACATTACCATTCAACCAACCCGGCTTACAGGGACGGTAGCGGCCATCCCCTCCAAATCCCAGGCCCACCGGCTGCTGATTTGCGCCGCCTTTGCCCGGCAGGAAACCTACCTGCGCTGCCCGGACACCAACCGGGATATCGAAGCCACCGCCCAGTGCCTCCGGGCCCTGGGGGCGGAAATCACCCGGGATGCCGGGGGCTACGCCGTGACCCCCGCCCGGGCGGTTCCCCCGGCGGCGGTGCTGCCCTGCCGGGATAGCGGCTCCACCCTGCGCTTCCTCCTGCCGGTAGCAGGGGCCCTGGGAGTGGATGCCACATTTCAAATGGAGGGGCGGCTGCCCCAGCGGCCCCTGACCCCCTTGTGGG
>UROL01000180.1 GCA_900549495.1 uncultured Eubacteriales bacterium
CAGCCTCGGTCTCGTGGGCTCGGAGATGTGTATAAGAGACAGGTACCAGCTGTTTCAAAAGCTGGAATTCGTTCGGCTGATTGATAAGTACGGTCTGCGGGGGGAGGACTGCCCGGCTCCCGCCGGTGTTACCCCCATTGTCCGTCTGTCCAAGGCGGATACTCTGCCGGATACTCTGTCAGAGTGCGCCATTTATTTTGCGCCGGACGGCAGCCTGGGCCTGGCATGGCAGGGGGGCGTGTGTGCCCTGACACCTATGGAAGTGCAGATGGCCCCCATTCACCTGGAGAGCGATGCAGCTTTGGTGCTCCACGATGCCAAAAGCACCCGGCATCATATGCAGGATATGGGGATTTCTTGCCCCCGGGTGGCATTTGATACGGCATTGGCCGCATATGATTTGAATCCCTCGCAGTCGGATTATCCCGTGTCCAAGCTGGCCACTACCTTCCTGGGGCTGAGTGTGGAGGATGGGGACGCAGCAGGCTGCGCCGAGGCTGTTTGGCTCCTTCGTCAGCCTCTGAGGCAGGAGTTGACCCGCTGCGGCATGGAAAAGCTCTATGACGAAATTGAGCTTCCCCTGTGTGATGTGCTTTTCAAAATGGAGTGCCGGGGCATTGCCATTGACCGGGAGCAGCTTTCCGCCTTTGGAAGAATGCTGTCCAGCCATATTGCGGACTGTGAAGCTCTGATTTACTCCTATGCAGAGGGCACCATCAATATCAATTCCCCCAAGCAGCTGGGAGAGCTCCTGTTTGACAAGCTGGGGCTTCCCCCAGTGAAAAAGACCAAAACAGGCTACGCCACCAATGCGGATGTACTGGAAAAGCTGAAAGAAAAGCATCCCATCATCCCGGCTATTTTGGACTATCGTATGCTGGCCAAGCTAAAGTCCACCTATGCTGACGGTCTGATGAAGGAAATCAAAGAGGACGGCAGAATTCACACCACCTTCCAGAATCTGGTTACAGCCACCGGGCGGCTGTCCTCCACCGAACCGAATCTGCAAAACATTCCGGTGCGTACGGATTTGGGGGCAGAGATTCGCAAAATGTTTGTCCCCAGACCGGGCTGTGTCCTGGTGGATGCGGACTACAGCCAGATTGAGCTGCGGGTGCTGGCCCATATTGCCGACGACAAGACCATGCAGCAGGCATTCTGCTCCGGCGAGGATATCCACACTGCCACGGCTGCCCAGGTATTCCGGGTGGACAAAAGTCAGGTTACGCCCCTCCAGCGGCGGCACGCCAAGGCTGTGAATTTCGGAATCGTCTATGGCATTTCGGAATTCTCCCTGGCAGAGGATATTGGTGTCAGCCGGTATGAGGCCCGGGAGTATATCGACAATTATTTGGCAACCTATCACGGTGTCCGGGATTATATGAAAAATATTGTGGCAGAAGCCCGGGAAACCGGCTATACCACAACCCTTTACGGCCGCAGACGCTATATCCCGGAGCTGAAAAGCAGCAATTTCAACATCCGGCAGGGAGCAGAGCGGATTGCGCTGAACACCCCCATCCAGGGCAGCGCAGCGGACTTGATTAAGCTGGCCATGATTCGGGTGGAGAATGCGTTGAATCGGCGCTATCCCCAGGCAAAGCTCCTTTTGCAGGTGCATGACGAACTGATTGTGGAGTGCCCAGAGGACATTGCAGAAGCCGTGGCGGACTTGGTGAGCACGGAAATGGAGCAGGTAGCCGCCCTGCGTGTCCCCCTCACCGCAGAGGCAAAATACGGAAAGAGCTGGTATGACGCAAAGTGATGGAGATTGTTAGAATGCAGCGGCAGCATGTCCCTCAGGTGGCCGCTTTGGAGCGGGAATGCTTTTCTGACCCATGGAGTGAGCAGAGCCTGGCAGGGGAGCTGGACAATCCTCTGTCTTTGTGGCTGGTTTGCCAGGTGGATGGGGAAGTCTGGGGCTATGTCGGCTCCCAGACTGTCCTGGGGGAGACGGACATGATGAATGTTGCCGTCCTGCCCCGGGCCCGGCGGCAGGGCATCGCCCAGCGGCTCATCCTGGAGCTGGTGGCCCGGTTAAAGCAGCAGGGGAGCCGCTGCCTCAGCCTGGAGGTGCGCCCCTCCAACGCCCCAGCCGTCACCCTGTACCAGGGGTTGGGCTTTTCCCAGGTGGGCAGACGGCCCAATTATTACCGCCATCCCAAGGAGGATGGATTGATTTTGAGAAAGGAATGGGAGCTGTGAATATTCTGTCTGTAGAATCCTCCTGCGATGAAACCGCCGTGGCCATTGTGCGTGACGGTCGTCAGGTACTGACGGACTGCATCGCCTCTCAGGTGGATTTGCACCGCCTGTATGGCGGCGTGGTGCCGGAAATCGCCTCCCGGAAGCATATCGAAGCCATCTACGGCCTGGCTGATGAGGCGCTGGAAACCGCGGGGCTGACCAGAGGGGATATTGACGCCATTGCCGTTACCTATGCCCCCGGGCTGATTGGAGCGGTTCTGGTGGGGGTCAACTTTGCCAAGGCGGCAGCGCTGGCGCTGCAAAAGCCCCTGATCCCCGTGCACCATATCCGGGGCCACATTGCGGCAAACTATTTGGCCTATCCGGATTTGGAGCCACCGTTTCTCTGCCTGGTGGTTTCCGGTGGCCATACTATGATTGTAGAGGTGCGGGACTACACCGATATGAACGTTTTGGGCACATCCCTGGATGACGCTGCGGGAGAGTGCTTTGATAAGGTGGCCCGGGTGCTGGGGATGCCCTATCCCGGCGGCGCTGCGCTGGATAAGGCCTCCCAGTTGGGGGACGAGACGAAGTATGTCCTGCCCAGGAGTAAGCCCGGCGAGAACCCCTATAATATGAGCTTCTCCGGCCTGAAGACAGCAGCGCTGAATCTGATTCACCATGCCCAGCAGGTGGGGGAGGAGATTGACGTTCCCAGCCTGTGTGCCGGCTTCTCCGCAGCGGTGTCGGATACGCTGGTCCCCAGAATGGTGATGGCTATGGAGCAGACGGGCCATCGAAAAATTGCCGTGGCCGGTGGCGTTGCTGCCAACTCCAGAATCCGTCGGGATATCCTGCACGCAGCGCAGCATATGGGTGCCCAGGTCTACATGCCGCCGCTGAGCCTGTGCGGCGACAACGGTGCCATGATTGGCGCCCAGGCCTATTATGAATACCTGGCAGGAAACGTGGCGGATATGCACCTGAATGCCTATGCCACCAAATCCATCCTGGGAGAGACGGTTTAAGATTGGTACCATAATCTGTAACTTTTGTGATACTGGTTTGTAACTTCCTTAATAAATAATTCAAAATATTCCATATTTTGCGGTGAATTATGTGAATACAGCTGTTGAAAATGTGGACAACTCCGTAAACATAACACTTATCCACAAGCGCTGCGTTCTGTCACAATGCATAAAAGTTACAAAATTTGGAGGCTGTATGCTGCATTTTGCTGTATCTTTGCATGAAATTTCCTTTGCGCCGCTGATGCAGGTCTACCGGGAGGCCAACGAGGAAAACGGTGCTATTCTGGCCCCCTTTGAGACACCGGAGCGGCAGCGCCAGATGGCCGAGACGGATTTCTATGACTATCTGCACACCTTCTTTACCATCCCCGGTGCCTGCTACGCCATGTGGGAAGAAAACGGTGTACCGGTCAGTGCTCTGCGGCTGGAGCCCTATGAGGACGGCCTGCTGGTGGAGGCCCTGGAAACAGCACCGGAATGCCGCCGAAAGGGGTATGCCACCTTGCTGCTGCAATCCGTCCAGCAGCATCTCGGCAGCCATGGGCCAGTGCGGCTATATTCCCACGTGCGTAAGAACAACCGCCCCTCCCTGGGGGTGCATCAGCGCTGCGGCTTTCAAATTGTCAGTGACAGTGCATCCTATATCGACGGCAGTGTCAGCGCCAATGCCTATACCCTGCGATATGAAAAAGCATTCGACAAATGCAGCAATCCGTAGTTTCGTCTTTCAGTTATAGTTCAGCCCGGAGAAATTCCGGAAATTTACGGAAGCGCTGTTTGATGCCATGGGTTCTGAGGTGGATTCCTATGAGCTGAATGACCTGGCGTACAGTGAGGTTGTGGCGGAGATGATGGAAATGACGCTGACAGACACGGATGTTATGGAGCGGATTTCTGCCCGGCTACAATTGATGTACAGACCCTGTCTCTTATACACATCTCCGAGCCCACGAGACCGAGGCTGATCTCGT
>UROL01000181.1 GCA_900549495.1 uncultured Eubacteriales bacterium
TCAACCGGGTACTCGCTAAAATCCGGGGTTTCGGGCGATTTTCATCGCCCCTACGAAACTCAGAAGACGTTTCCTTTTACCATTCATCGAAGTACACTCCCTCAGGGAGGGAGCCGGGAATGGGCGGGGGCCATTCATTGGGGGGTTATGGGATGATTTTACTCCGCTTCAAATACCGCTCCTCCTCGGAGAAGACGCAGCCGCAGTATTTTTGGATATAGAAGCCCAGCTCCCGGGCTTTTTCCTGACCGGCCTTGAAATAGGGCCGGAAGTCCCGGTACAGGAATTCCACGCCGTATTCCTTGGCGGCCCGCTGGGCGATTTCCCGCATCAGGTCGTGCTGCTGGTAGGGGCTGATGAACAGCGACGAGGTGAAGCTGTCGAAGCCCCCCTCTGCCGCCTGGCGTGCCGCCTCGGTGAGGCGGAATTCATAGCATTTGACGCACCGGTTGGGGATGTCCTCTGCCACCGCCCGGACGAAGGGGCGCAGGCCGTAGTCGTTGCGCTCAATCAGGGGCAGCTGGATGGCGGCGGCGTATTCCCGCAGGCAGTTGCGCCGGGCCCGGTACTCGGTAAAGGGGTGGATATTGGGGTTATACCAGAAGCCGGTGACCTCCAGCCCATCCCCCCGGAGGACGTCGATGCACTGGTTGGCGCAGGGGGCGCAGCAGATGTGCAGCAGGGTTTTCATCTTACATCCTTTCCGCCGTCACGCCGTCTGCGTACAGGCCGGTGACGGTGACCTTCTGAATTTCGTTCCGGGGGAATTCCCCGGGGAGGTAGATTTTTACATAATTCATGGCGTGGCCCAGGGAGAAGCCACCCTCTGTGCCCTCCACCAGCAGCTGCTGGGCTGTGCCCAGGAGGCTTTGGCGGTAGTCCCGGCTCATCTCCTCGGCGGCGGCCATGGCGGCGTGGCTTCTGGCCTCCTTCACGGCGTTGCCCAGCTGGCCGGGCATCTGGGCTGCCGGGGTGCCGGGGCGGCGGGAGTAGGGGAAGATGTGCATTTCCGCAAACTGGCAGCGGCGGATGAAGTCCAGGCTCTGCTGGAACTCCTCCTCCGTCTCCCCGGGGAAGCCCACAATCATATCCGTGGTAATGGCGCAGCCGGGGAAGGCCTCCCGCAGCCGGGTCAGGCTGCTATAATATTCCTGGGTGGTGTATTTCCGCTTCATCCTGGCCAGCACCGTGTCGCAGCCGGACTGCATACTCAAATGGAACTGGGGGCACAGGTTATCCAGCGGGGCCAGGGCCCGGACGAATTCCGGGGTGATGATTCGGGGCTCCAGGCTCCCCAGCCGGATACGCAGCCGGGGCACTGCGGCGCAGATGGCGGCAATCAGCTGCCACACCGGGGGCTTGCCGGGCAAATCCCGGCCCCAGCCTGCAATCTCGATACCGGTAACTACGATTTCCCGGTAGCCCGCCTGCTCCAGCTGCCGGGCCTGGGCCACGGCGGTTTCCAGGGGGGCGGAGCGGATGGGGCCCCGGGTATAGGGGATGATGCAGTAGGTGCAGAAATTGGTGCAGCCGTCCTGCACCTTCAGCATGGCCCGGGTGCGCTCCTGCAAGCCCCCGGGGGGCAGCACCTCGAATTCCCGCCGGGCCAGGGCGTTGTCCAGGTGCTCCTGGTATTGGCGGCTCCGGGCGGCCTCCAGCAGGTCGGCCAGGAACTGGGCTCTGCCGCCGCTGCCGCCTATCACGTCCACCCCCAGCTGCCGCACCTGCTGGGCATCGTGCTGGCTGTAGCAGCCGCACACCCCCAGGATGGCATCCGGGTGCTCCCGGCGGCACCGGCGGATAATGGCCCGGTTCTTTTTGTCCGCCATGGCCGTGACGGAGCAGGTATTCACCACGTAGCAGTCGCAGCTTTCCTCGAAGGGCAGAATCCGGTGCCCCTGCTGGGTCAGCAGCCGCTCCATGGCCTGGGTCTCATATTGATTGGTCTTGCAGCCAAGGGTATAAAATGCAATGTTCATCTTTGTCAAAACCGCCAATTTCTGGATAGGGAAGTTATCAAAATCGTCCAAAGCCTACAGTTGCGAAATAAAAAATTCCCTGATACAATAATTGTAATGGAACGGAAAAATTCCGGCTTCATTATACACGAAACAGAAAGGTTTGTACAGCGCCAGATGGAAAAAGGAAAAGATTTTGTGATTCGTCTCGGCTCTGTCCGGGATGTGGAGGAGTTCGTCAAGCTGGCCACCGCCCAGCCCTTCCCGGTGTACCTGAACGACGGAAGCCACCGCATCAACGGCAAGAGTTTCATGGAGATGTTCTGCCTCACCCTGACCCTCCCCCTGAACGTCACCGCCGACTGCACCAAAGAGGAGCTGGAGGCCTTCCGCAACAGCGTGGCGGAGTACCTCTTCTAAAAATTCTGAATACAGTCTGCCCCGTGATTCCGTAAGAAATCACGGGGCGTTTTTCTGTTCAATTCCACCCGGGCAGGGGGCTTTGCCGCTGCCACAGCAGCAGCAGAGTGCCGCCCTGGGTTTCCACCTGGGCGGGTTGGCCGGTGAAGTGGTTGCTCACCGCCAGGGGGAAGTCCGCCGTCAGGGTGATGTGCTCCGCCTGGTAGTACAGCCCCCGGATGGACACGTCCCGGGCCGGGCTGCCCAGGCAGAAGGCGGAGAAGTCCCCGGTCATTCCGGCGGGGAAGGCCACCGTGCCCCGGTGTATGGCGGCGGCCAGGGTATCGGTGCCCACCAGGAAGCCCAGGGCATTGTGGGCGGCCAGGTAGGCCAGGGCCTGGAAATTGGCCATGGTATGGTCCAGCCGACGGCCCCCCATGCCCCCGTAGAGCAGAAACCGGCGGTAGCCCAGGGCCAGGCCCCGCTTGATAGCCAGCATGGTATCGGTGTCGTCCTTCTCCACCGGGTAGACCGTGGCCCCCTGGGGGATATAGCCCAGGGAGTCGAAGTCCCCCAGGATTTTCTGGGGTGTCAGCCCCAGGGCCTGGGTATGTCTCAGGCCGCCGTCGGCGGCGATTATGTAGTCCTCCGGGGTCACCGGCTCTATCAGCTGGGTAAAGTCCGCCGCTCCGAAGATGATGCAGCTGGCCATTTACCGCACGAACCGGGTGGTCAGGGTGGTGCTCCATTCCTCGCCGGGGGCCAGGATGGCGGCGGCGGGCTTCCGGTTCCAGTCGGTGCCGCCCTTTTCCAGGCTGGGCAGGCTGTGCCAGGGCTCGATGCACACGAATTTGGGCATACCGGGCTTGCTCCACAGCAGCACATAGGGGAAGCCTGCAATGGTGCATTCCACCCCCCGGCCGGTGCCCTTCTCGTACAGGCCCAGGGTGCTGGAATTCAGGTTGGCCATGCAGTGGCTGTCGATTTCAAAGAGCTTATCGTCAATGGGGATTCTGTCGATATTGGTGCCCAGGTAGTAGAATTTGCCCCGGAGCAGGCCGTTGGGCTGGCAGCTCAGGCACAGAGGGGACTCCATCTTATTGAACCGGAGCTCGTAGTCCGTGGCGGTGTGCTCACTGTCGAAGGGGATGGCGAAGGCAGGGTGGTAGCCGATGCCGAAGGGCAGCACGTCGCTGTCCCGGTTCACCACCGTCAGGGTGTGGTGCAGGGCGTCCCCCTCCAGGGTGAAGGTGGAAATCAGACGGAATTCATAGGGGAAATTGGCCAGGGTTTCCGGATTGCTCCGCAGCTCCATAACCAGGGTGGTGGCGGTCTGCTTCACCAGGTCGTGCTCCATGAGCCGGGCGAAGCCGTGCTGGCCGGAGGTATAGTCCTTCCCCTTGGCGTGGAGGGTGCCGTCCACCAGCTTACCGGCGTGGGGGAACAGGATGGGTGCATGGTAGCCCCACACGGCGCTGTCCGCCTGCCAGATATGCTCCACGCCGTCACACTTCCGCACCACGCTCTTCACCTGAGCTCCCCAGGTAGTCACCGTGGCCTTCAAATATTCATTTTCAATCACAAATTCCTGAAAGTCCATATTTTTTCTCTCCTTTTTTAGTTACGCTTTGAGATGGTTCCTATACGTGGGTTCCCTAACCCGCCCGGTATCGCTTCCTGGTGGAAACCGGTAAAATTTTCTGAGTTTCGTAGGGGCGATGAAAATCGCCCGCAACCCCGGATTTCAGCGAGTACCCCGATGAATGGCACCCGCCCTTCGTAGGGGCGAT
>UROL01000182.1 GCA_900549495.1 uncultured Eubacteriales bacterium
AGATCAGCCTCGGTCTCGTGGGCTCGGAGATGTGTATAAGAGACAGGATATATCCGGCGTATCGGTCAAGGACAGCTTGTATCGCTATGGGGTCGCCCTCATGTGCCTTTATAATCGTGTCATAGGGGAGAAGTCGGTTACTCATGGGACAGCACCTCCATTTCCTCTTTCAGCCGCTTCAAGGCAAGCCGTATATGCCGCCCGATTGTGCTGCGTGTCCAGCCGCTTTGTTCTCCGATTTCTTTCTGCTTCAAATGCTGGAAGTAATACAAAAAGATTTCCTCCTGCGTTTGTTCCGGCAGCTCGGCAAGAGCAACCGCAAGGGAGCAGCTATCTAAAAGTATCGTCTGCCCCCCGGACGGAGAATGGATAAGTTTCGCCATAGTCTGGCACTTGAAAATACTCGTCTGTGGTGCTTAGTGGGACAAACTTTTCTTCGGTCAAGTATTCAAGGGAGATTTCCCGTTTCCACCTCGCTGCCAGCATACGGGCAGCGTCAAAGGACGCATGGCGAATAACAATCCGGCAATAGGTATCATGGGTATAGCGGATATGTTCTTGATAGGCTTCCTGTTCGGTCATGGAAAATCCCCCTTTCTTCGATTATGGGAAAGGGCGGCAGCACTTTTTGCTGTCGCCCCTTGATTACCCACCAGCAAGGACAGACGGGGCTGTCAACGGTGGGCGAAGCCCATTTACTTGCCGTTGACTGGCTCGGCTGGATTTGCTACTTTCGATCTGATGTTTTCTTGTGAAGAATACACTGTATTGACTTTACCTTGATTTTCCTCCTGTGTTACTGTAATATTAAAGTCGTGAATTTCAGAATTTGTACTAGAGATTTCCAAATTCAAAGAAATAGAAATTACGTTTTTATCAAGTTGTAATCCATCTTCTTTGCAATATGTCGCTGAATAACCACTTGCAAGAACTACCTGACCTACCCCATTTTCATCAAGCACAAATAATGTAGCTGATGAACCAGTTTCTTTATTTCGGGCTATCGCAACCAGTTGTATTGGGGCATTTTCAGCGGAACCAAAAACATATTCTAATAATTCAAATGAAGGATAGTCTTGTGGAAAATTTTCAATAAATTTCTCGCCCCGGCTTTCAATAGAACCGGCACTTTCAAGCTCTGGCAGTACTTCTTTTGTGTTGTCATCAGGTGGAGAATTATTAGAACAAGCACTCAACAAAAGTACAAAAGCTAATAGTAATATAAACAATTTGTTTTTCATTGTGCTTTATATACTCCTGTTGGCGTGTATACCGTCATTCCCTTTGGAACTTTTATGGCTGAGTAGCTAGAAGTTGTTACTTTATAATGGACAGAATTTTTTTGTGGTGCATAAGATTCTGTTAATGTTTTATATTCATAAAAAACATTTTCAGGATAGCCGTCCATATAAACCTTGTATTTTAAACGACCAGCTGTTCTAACAGCAGGAATATAAACATTTAACACTTCAAATTTCCCCGGTGCAATACTATATGAGACACCCGCTGATGTTCCTTTTGTCCAACTACGTGAACCGGTAACTTCAACTCCTACTTCCGCCTGCATTTTTGCAAAAACAACATTTGCTTCTGTTGTGCCATTGGCATAACCCGCAATAGATGCGGTGGTTGTTCCGCTTTGTTCATATTGATATGTAATTTGCATAGGACTTGAGCCTTGAGTATTATCGCCTGAAACAGAACCTAATAATTTATGAGTA
The DNA here is from genome assembly GCA_900549495.1 of uncultured Eubacteriales bacterium. Taxonomy (GTDB): domain Bacteria; phylum Bacillota; class Clostridia; order Oscillospirales; family Oscillospiraceae; genus Faecousia. The sequence continues at coordinate 1,722 of UROL01000182.1, forward strand.
TAATCAATATTCGTATAATTAGGCTCATAACCTACACATTCTCGTATATATACTCCTCTACGTTCTGGTATTCCTGAATCGTTAGCTGCAAAAACAGTAGTGTTCATTGTTGTTACAATAGCTAAAGAAAAAACTATCCCTAATATTGTTTTGATTTTTCTCATTATGGACTTCCTCCTTTGCTTAAAAAGTTATATTTTGTTGTGTGTTTCATCAAACCATTGGCATCATCTCCTTTTGTTTTATAGTACCATATTTTAGCTATTATATCAATTATCAAATTCAATTTTGCTTTTTTTTGGTTAATTTTTCTGAATAGTGAAGGCTGTCTATCAAATTCTTGTGTGTTACTTTACCGCACATGAGCATTAGCGCCGGGGTTGTCCGAGCCGTAGCCCTCCAGCAGATTGACCACGCCCCACACGCCGAGGCCAGCGCCGAGGGCAATCACAAGGGTCTGCAAAGTGGTGATGGCAGAAGCGAAAAACTGCATATAGCCTCCTATTCTCCGGGATATACCCGGCCATGAAAAAGCCGCCCTTGCGGGCGGCAGCCTGTTACTTCGGGACAAAATGTCCCAAAGCTCTATACAAAAGCGTCCGGGTCGTCGAGGTCGTCATAGTTGAGAATGTCCTCGTCCTCGTCTGTGATCGCCTCGTCTGGCACGGACACTTCGTACATCTCACATTCCTCGTTCATGCCCGGCCGCCTGCGGCGGTCAATGAGCCTGTCGAGGTCAAAGGCGTTTTTCACTTTATCGGCCTCCGCCGTAAAGCGATAATTGGGGTGCTGTTTCAAATCGTATTTCTTGGAATAGAACGGCGGCAGCCCCCGGAGCTGCAAAATGCACCGATCTCCGGGCATGGTGGCAAGTTCACTTGGGGTCATCAGCTCCCGCCCGAGCCGCTGGGTGTTCTGGCTGTAGCTTTCGGACTGCCCACGGGAGCGCCCCTCGGTCTGCATGGAGATCGTAGCCTTGCCCAGCCAGTTCTCGGAAATTTCCTTGATGGTGCTGGCCTCACGGCCGCCGAGGAACAGAACGCTATCCATGTTGCCGAGAATGGTTTCCGCGTTCTTATCGTAGATGGCCTTGCATTGGGCAAGCTGCTGATACAGCAGGCACAGACTGATCTCACGGGAGCGGATGACCGCCACCAGCTTTTCCAAGTTTGGCACCTGCCCGGTGTTGGCCGCCTCGTCCCACAGCACCCGCACATGATGGGGCAGCCTGCCGCCGTGAACATTGTCCGCCCGTTCGCACAGGAGGTTGAACATCTGCGAAAAAGCGAGGGCGACCAAAAAATTGTAGGTGCTGTCGGTATCGCTGATGCAGAAAAATGTTGCCGTCCGGCGATCTCCCATGCGGTCAAGCTCCAGCTCGTCATAGGACATGATCTCCCGAAGCTGGGGGATGTCAAAGGGGGCCAGACGTGCGCCGCAGGAAATAAGTATGCTTTTGGCCGTCTTGCCGCTGCTTAGCTTGAATTTACGGTATTGCTTCACGGCGAAGCAATCCGGCTTGCGTTTGGCAAGACCATCAAACATATAATCCACGGCGTTTTTATAGTTTTCATCATCCTCCTTGACCTCCATGCCGGAGATCATATCCACCAGCGTATTCATATTCCGATCCTCGGCAGGCCCCTCAAAAATGATATAGGCAATCAGGGCGCAGTACAAAAGCGTTTCCGCTTTCGTCCAGAACGGATCGCCCTCCTTGCCCTCGCCCTTGGTGTTGGTGATCAGGGCGTTCACGAATTTCAGGATGTCGGCCTCATTGCGGATATATGACAAAGGGTTGTAGTGCATGGACTTGGAAAAGTCTATGCTGTTGAACACCTTAATTTTGTAGCCCCGTTTTTGCAAAAACGAGCCGACCTGCCCCAGCACACCGCCCTTGGGGTCTACCACCACATAGGAAGAATGAGCTTGCAGGAGCTGCGGCGTGAGCCAAAAGCGGGTCTTGCCCGAGCCGGACGAGCCGATGCCGCAGAAATTGAGGTTGCGGGCGTTAGCGGGATTTTTCGGACGGGTGTTCATGGTGAGCCGTTCCGTGGCGGTCAGCAGCATATTGTTTTCAAACTTGGGATCGACAAAGGGCTTGATGTCTTTTTCGTTGCCCCATGAAGCGTTTTGTCAAGTGCTTTTTTGAGTTATTGACGCAAATTATCGTGAAAGTGCGAAAGTGCAAAGTGCAAAGGGTCTGCGTTTTGCACTTTCAGCTTGCGGGTTCGGGTGGCTGCTTCTTCTTGATGAAGTTGTACCATTGACCGCCGACACGCCTTGCGCCTAAAATGCCGCCCATGTTGCGCTTGGCGTTCTGTACCGTCCTTTCGGATATTCCGGCTTCGGCTGCGGCTTTTACAATGTCCTCGCTGGCAAGCTCTTTCCCGTCTGCAAGCAGGTCAAGTATCAGCCGTTCCG
>UROL01000183.1 GCA_900549495.1 uncultured Eubacteriales bacterium
ACGAGATCAGCCTCGGTCTCGTGGGCTCGGAGATGTGTATAAGAGACAGCAAAAAGAGCAACGGCAGCCTATGGGACGAACTGTTTCCCCCGGACCCAATCACCGGCGAACGGCAAATCAGCAATGGCGTGGTGATTTCCCGGCTGGCGGAGGATTTGCGTGTAAAATTGATTGCAGAAGGGCAGCTCCCCGCCCCCGAGGAAGCCTCCCGGCGGCCATAAAGTCCGGCACAGGAAATGGCAGAGGATTTTGTGAAAATAATGTTTGACAAAATCAGATTTAGCCTATATAATATCAAGGCATGACTGCGAGGAGGGGAAAAGTATGCTGCTTGGGCTATCGAAAATCATTGACAGCCCGGGGGCAAGTGTACCTTTCTCCACCAGCGTAGATCTCAGCGATCTTCGCTATGGCATCAGCCGTCCGGTAACCGAGCCCGTTGTGGCCCAGGGTACAGTCCGCAACACTGCGGGCGTGCTGCTGATGACAGGCAACGTCACCACCACCATTCACGGCATCTGCGACCGGTGCGCCGCAGAGTTCAGCCGGGAGATTGATTTCCCCATTGACGTGGTGCTGGTAACGGAGCTGGCAAGTGAAGAGAATGAAGATGAGTGGGTATTCCCTCTCGTAGGAGACAGCGCCGATTTGGATGATATTGTGCGGACGGTGTTCGTGCTGAATCTGGATTCCAAGCTGCTGTGCAAAGAGGATTGCAAGGGTTTGTGTCCGCGCTGCGGCAAAAATCTGAACACCGATGTATGCACCTGCGAAAAGGAACTGGATCCCCGACTGGCTGCTTTAAGGCAGTTTCTGAAAAAGTAGATCCATATATGATACTGTGTTAAAAGCAGTTTTACCAAGGAGGTGTCACCATGGCTGTCCCTAAGTGTAAAGTGTCCAAGGCTCGTCGCGATAAGCGTCGTGGCTCCAACTGGAAGCTCTCTGCTCCCAGCGTTGCGGTTTGCCCCAAGTGCGGTGAACCCGTCATGCCCCACAGAGCTTGCAAGGCTTGCGGCACCTACAATGGCCGTCAGGTCGTGGCCGTTGAGGCTGAGTAAGGCAAAAGCAGGAAACACAGAGGAAGGTTTTCATAGCCTTCCTCTTTTTCCTTTTTTAATGGCGCTGCGAGGATGGTACAGATACGACAGTTCCCTAACCCGCCCGGGGCGGCAATGCCGCCGGATAATAACGCTACGAAGCTCGTACCGATACGCCGGTTCCCTGACCCGCCCGGTGACGTACTGCACGCCAAACCGTATAAATTGCCTTTTGATATTCCCCCTAAAATTTGCATTGACAACGTTTTTCGGTCATGTTACCACGCAGACGACTGTCTGGATGGCGAAAAATGGGATCCCCGCACGCTGGGTGCAAGGCCCACCTCCAGCCACGAAAAATATCTGCGAATTGCCCTGGAAATTGCAGCGAGGTTATGAAAATGCGTCAAAATTTCTGGCAAGAATCCTGGAAAGCCGTTAACCGGGATCGCATTGCGGAATACGGCAAGGCCATCTCCCCTGCGCCGGATAAGATCATCGGGATTTTGCAGAACCACCACGCAAAAACAGTGTGCGATGCCGGGTGCGGATGCGGAATATATGCTGCGAAGCTGCTTGCCAGCGGCTTCGCAGTGGATGGTTTTGATCTTTCAACGGATGCGATTGAAATTGCCAGGGAACATGCGCCCGCTGCCAGATTAAAAACAGCAGAGGTTTGCTGCACCGGCTACCCCTCCGGCTGTTTTGATGCCGTTGTATGCAGGGACGTGCTGGATCACATTGGGAAGCAGGATGCAGAACTTGCCATACCGGAACTGCTTCGCATTCTGAAACCGGGCGGCATTTTAATTGCCACGCTGGATGCCCCGGACGAAGAATATTGCCGGGAGCCCCATGCCGTAAATGCAGACGGCGATTTCGTCTATACCGGCGGAAAATGGGCGGGGATGGTCTTTCATCCGTACAGCCGGGAGGAAATCATGCAGATCATCCCCCTGTCCGTCCGGCGGGAGATCATGGAGGACGGCGACGGCTTTTTGGTCGTTCTGTATCGCGGCAATCCGGACAAATAAAGATGGAGGACAATGGACATGGAAACACGCCGAATCAGCGATAAAATCAGCTATATTCCCGCCACCGAGAACCCCCTTTCCGCAGACATTGGCATCATCCGGGACGGCGGGCAAACCTGGCTGTTTGATGTAGGCAACGGTACGGCGGCAATCGATGGTCTGAGCGGTAGTTTCCAAGTTGTGCTGTCCCACTTCCATCAGGACCACACCGGAAATCTGAAAAAACTGGACATTCAGAATCTCTATGTATCCGGCGAAACCCGGCGGCATATTGGCAGCGGGATTCTTGTGAAGGAAGACCTTTTTCTCGGTGGGATGCACCTGTTCCCCATCCCCTCCAGCCACTGCAAGGGATGCCTGGGGCTGGAAATAGACGAAACCTATGCCTTTGTGGGGGATGCGCTGTATTGCAAGGCAAAAGGCGATGAATATTTCTATAGCACCCAGCTGCTCCAAAATGAAATCGCAGTACTCAAAAAGCTGAAAGTTCCCTATCTGCTGGTCAGTCACCATCCAGGGCTTGTTCGCTCCCGGGAAGAAGTGATTGCAGAATTAGAGGAATTGTATGCACAGCGGGACATGGACAGTGATATTATCCTGGTCGGATGTAAATAAATCGAAAACGAAGCTGCATCTGCATTGCTTTTCCATTGGAAGTATGGCATAATAACAAAAGTTTCCTGAAAGAAGAAAGGACGTGATACACATGGCTAAGCCTTTGGTTGCCATTATCGGCAGACCCAACGTGGGCAAATCCATGCTCTTTAATAAACTCACCGGGCAGCGCACCTCCATTGTGGAGGATACCCCCGGCGTCACCCGGGACCGTATCTACGGTGACTGCGAGTGGTGCGGCAGAACCTTCAGCCTGGTGGACACCGGCGGCATCGAGCCGGGCACCGACAGCGATATGCTGAAATTCATGCGCCGTCAGGCGGAGATTGGCATTGAGCTGGCAGATGCCATCATCATGGTAACGGACGTGCGCTCCGGCGTCACCGCTGCCGACGAGGATGTTGCCACCATGCTACGCAAGTCCGGCAAGCCGGTGGCCCTTGCCGTAAACAAATGCGACTCCATCGGCCCCACCAACCCGGATGTGTACGAATTCTACAGTCTGGGCATCGGCGACCTGTTTGAAACCTCCGCCGTCCACGGTCACGGCACCGGCGATTTGCTGGACTGGGTGCTGGAAAACATCCCCCAGGACGATGGTGAAGACAAAGATGACGACATCATCAAGGTTGCCATTGTGGGCAAGCCCAATGTGGGCAAATCCAGTCTGCTGAACCGGATTCTGGGGGAGGAGCGGGTGATTGTGTCCAACGTGGCCGGTACCACCCGGGACGCCATCGACAGCTACTTTGAAAACGCCACCGGCAAGTATAACTTCATCGACACCGCCGGTATGCGAAAGAAGTCCAAGGTGGACGACGCCATCGAGAAATACAGCGTCCTCCGGGCCACCATGGCCATTGAGCGCAGCGACGTGTGCCTCATTATGATCGACGCCCAGGACGGCGTCACCGAGCAGGACACCAAGGTGGCGGGCCTGGCCCACGACGCCGGAAAGGCCTGCATCATTGTGGTGAACAAGTGGGACCTGGTGGAAAAGGACGGCAAGACCATGGACCGTATGCGGGAGGACATCCGCCGGGACCTGAGCTATATGCCCTACGCCCCCATCGTGTTCATCTCCGCCATGACCGGTCAGCGGGTCAGCCGGCTGTTTGAGCTGATCAACTATGTCCGGGAGCAGGCATCCATGCGCATCACCACCGGAATGCTCAACTCCGTCCTGGCCGATGCCCAGACCCGGGTCCAGCCCCCCACGGACAAGGGCCGCCGCCTGAAGATCTACTATATGACCCAGGTGGGCATCCGTCCCCCCCATTTCGTGGTGTTCTGCAACGACAAGAAGCTGTTCCACTTTTCCTACCGCCGGTATCTGGAAAATCAGATCCGCAGCGTGTTCGGCCTGGAGGGCACCCCCATCGTGCTGACTATCCGCCAGAAGGGAGAGGACGACGGTTGAATCATCTCATCGGCGCTACACTGCTGGCCTCACT
>UROL01000184.1 GCA_900549495.1 uncultured Eubacteriales bacterium
CAGCCTCGGTCTCGTGGGCTCGGAGATGTGTATAAGAGACAGGAAAATCAAAGAATACCTGGGGATGGAAGCATAAAAGCAAAAGGGACGCATTCCAATCCATGGGATGCGCCCCTTATTTCAAATTCTTAGAAAAAAGCTGCCGAAGGACCGGCAGCTTTTTTGCATGTCAGGCGATTTTTGCCTTGGCCTGTGCAATCATTCTCACACATTCCTTGGCGATTTCCTTGTCACTCTCGGTCAGGTTCAGCAGGGGAGCCCGAACGCCGCCGATGTCGGGGCCGCCGGAGAGACGGAGGATTTCCTTAATCATGGCGTACATATTGCCCTTGCCGGAGCACATCTTGTAGATAATCCGGTTGGCATCCAGCTGGAGCTCCCGGGCCAGGGCCAGGTTCTCACCCTTGGAGGCCAGCTCGAAAATCTTCAGGTACAGCTCGGGCATAGCGCCATAGGTGCCGCCGATGCCGCCGGTGGCTCCGGCCACGATGCCGCTGAGCAGCTGCTCGTCCGGGCCGTTGAAGGCGATGGCGCCGCCGGAAATCCACTTCTCAATGTCCTCAATGGGCATGCTGGAGTTCTTCACGCCGATGCACCGGGGATTTTCCAGCATGGTTGCCAGCAGACCGGGGTTCAGGGCCACACCGGCCAGCTGGGGGATGTTGTAGATGATGAAGTCGGTGTTGGGGGCGGCGGAGGAGATGTCATTCCAGTATTTTGCAATGGCAGCATCCGGCAGGTGGAAGTAGATGGGAGGAATGGAAGCAATGGCATCCACACCCACGCTCTCGGCGTGGGCAGCCAGCTCCATAGAGTCCTTGGTGTTGTTGCAGGCCACATGGGCGATGACGGTGAGCTTGCCCTTGGCCACGGCCATGACGTTCTCCAGCAGCAACTTCCGCTCGGCCACGGTCTGATAGATGCACTCGCCGGAAGAGCCGCCCACATACAGGCCCTTCACGCCTTTGGCGATGTAGTATTCGGTAAGCTCCCGGACAGCCTTGGGGGAGATGTCGCCCTTCTCGTCGTAGCAGGCGTAAAAGGCGGGGATAATGCCAGCGTATTTGCTGTAGTCTTTCATGTTTTTGCTCCTTTATCAGTTATAAACTTTGATTTTGAACACAACCCGGGTGAAGGGCTTTCCGCTTTCACCCACAGGCAACCTCAGGCGGTGGGCATCCCCGGGGAAGACAATCAGGAAATTTCCGGGGCGCAGCACCACGGTTTGTTCGCCGGTTCCGGTGTAGCCGTAAAAGTCGCCGCTGTGTTCGGTCAGGGTCAGGGTGTCAGGGTGGGCAATCTCCTCCCGCTCCTGCCCCTGGGTTACTACCTGGATGTCCAGATATTGCCGGTGGGCCTCAAAGAAGGTTTCTTCCTCCGGCACGGTTTCCAGATGGAATTTGGTGACAAACAGATTCTCCCCATCCAGCAGGGTTTTTTCCGTGGCGGCCTGCTCCAGAAATTCCGGGTTCAGGCAGTCCAGGGCTTTGTCCAGCTCCGGATGGATGCCATAATATTCTGCCTTATTTTGGATATTTGCGACAATCATTTTATCACTCCTTGCCAAAAAGTAAATGGACAATTTGGCGAAATCAACGGATTATCCCTTTACAGCGCCCATGGTGATGCCCTTGGTGAAGTACTTCTGGAAGACCAGGAACACAATGATAATGGGCACGGAGGCCAGGGCACAGCCAGCCATCAGCAGGCCGAAGTCGATGGAGTTCTCGCCCTGCATGGTGGCAATACCTAGGGAAATGGTCAGGTTCTTGGTGGAGGTCAGCATAATCAGCTGCATGAAGTAGTCATTCCAGGAGTTGATGAAGGTGAAGATGGCGCAGGCACCCACACCGGGCTTAATCATGGGGAACATCACATCGGTGAAGGTTCTCCACTCACTGGCACCGTCAATGCGGCAGGCCTCCGTCATTTCCGTGGGGATGCCCTCTGCAAACTGCTTCAGCAGGAACACGCCGAAGGGCCAGCCCACGATGGGGAAGATAACCGCCCAGATGGTATCATACAGGTGCAGGGAGGACATTTCCCGCAGCAGCGGAATCAGGATAACCTGCTTGGGCAGGGCCATGGCGCAGACAATCAGGGTGAAGATAACGGTTCTGCCGTAGAAGCGCTTCTTCGCCAGGGCGTAGCCGGCCATGGAAGCAGTGAGGCAGGTCAGCAGCATGGACACCACCGCCATGAACACAGTGTTCAGCAGCCAGCGGATGGCAGCCGGGCCGGTGGGGCCGGCGATGCCGAACAGCTCAAACAGGGGAGCGGAGCGCTTGCTCATCAGGTTCTGGTAGTTATCCAGCACCCACTTGCTGGGAATCCATACAGGGGTAGAGGAGATGATTTCCTTCTTCACCTTGAAGGAGCCTGTGATAATCCAGTACAGGGGGAAGGTGAACAGGAAGGCAAAGATGCACACAATGATCCAGGAGGCGATGGAAGCGGCCCGCTTATTGCGCTTTCTTTTTTCAATGGGATTTGTAGTAGCCATATTTCGTTCCCTCCTTACTTTTCCTTGCCCATGCGGAACTGGACAGCGGAAAGAATTGCAATGATGATTGCCAGAATCACGCCCATGGCGTTGCCGTAACCATACTTGTACTGCTTGAAGGCGTTATAATAAATATAGTACATGATGGTCATGGTGCTGTTCTTGGGGCCGCCGGAGGTCAGCAGCTGAATCAGTGCGAAGCACTGGAAGGAGTTGATGGTGGTAATCACCAGGATGTACAGCGTGGTGGGCATCATCTGAGGCCACTTGATTTTCCAGAAGGCCTGGGTCTCGGTGGCGCCGTCTACATGGGCAGCCTCTACCAGGGATTTGTCCACGTTGTCCAGGGCGGAGACATACAGCACAATGGGCTGACCCACGGAGGTGGTCAGCAGAATCAGGATGATGCAGCCCAGGGCATACTTGGGGTCGCCCAGCCAGTTGATGTTCTTATCCAGCAGACCAGCGCCCTTACCCAGATAGTTGAGGATGCCGTAATAGTTATTGAACATCCACTTCCACACCATGGTAACGGCAACGGAGCCGGTGACAACGGGCAGATAGAAAATGCAGCGGAAGGCGGAGGTGGCGGTTACGTGCATTTTGCTGATGAGGGTTGCAATCCACAGGGAGAAGGCGCAGGTGACAGGCACGGACACCACAACGATAATCAGGGTGTTTTCCAGTGCCGTCCAGAACACCGGGTCGTTGACCAGGTCAACATAGTTCTGGAAGCCGATAAAGATGTCTTCCCGGTTCATGGTGGCATCGAAGAAGCTGGTGTAGATGCACATGAACATGGGGTATATCACGAAGCCCACGAAGAACAGCAGGAAAGGAAGCATGAACAGATATCCGGCAATGTTTTCCTGCACCACCAGCCGGTGGGTTTTCCTGCTCACGGAAATGGTTTTTTCAGGCAATGGAGTATCCTCCTCTCGAATTTCGGCGTACCAAGGCAACAGGCGCTGCGGCTGGGCCGGTTTTTTCAGCCGCACCGCCTGTTGCCTTGTGGTGGGAATGGGAACGCCCCCTCCCCTACCCAGGGAAGGGGGCGTAGTTAGACTAGAATTACTTGGCAGCGGCGTTGGAAGCGTCCTGAGCAGCAGTCATCTCAGCCAGGATAGCATCCACGGAGCCGTCGGTGTCCATCACGCGCTGCAGCATATTCCACCACTCGGTACGGGCAGTGGTCCAGCCCAGAGTAACCTGGTAGTAGTCACCCATCAGGGGGCTCAGCAGGGAGTACTCGGGGAACAGCTCGTTGGGGGCGAAGCCTTCCAGATCACGGACAGGAGCGAAGGAAGTAGCGGTAACAGCCTTGGCGTACTGGTCGTTGTCCTGGGTCATGAACTTGATGAAGGTCTTGGCAGCTTCAATCTTAGCCTCGTCGCCGTTGTTGAACACGCCGAAGCCCCAGATGCCGCCCTGCAGGGAGGGGGTGGTGTCGGAGGGGAAGGCCATGGGCAGAACGTCGAAGGTCAGAGCGTCGGCATTGTTGATTTCAGCGCCGATGTTCCAGCAGAAGGCCATCTGGAAGGTGCCGTTGACGAAGTTCTGGATTTCGTCGCCTGCAACGATGGAGGGGTCCTGTCTCTTATACACATCTCCGAGCCCACGAGACCG